>CAYVIU010000059.1:0-8411 GCA_964451625.1 uncultured Planctomycetia bacterium
TTATGAGGATAGCGTTAGTATTCCCACCATATAAACCGAAGGTGTTTTCGGAGAACCTAAGCACTGTGGATGAGGAGTTTTGCAGTGCGCCTCCGATTATATTGGCATATGTAGCCGCGATTCTTGAGAGGCACGGCCATCAGGTAATGCTGCTGGATGCCAGGGTGCTTAGGCTTTCGAAGGAAAAGGCGCTGGAAAGGATCAGGGGATTCAGGCCGGACATGCTTGGATTCAGGTCGGAGACATATCATTTCCATGATTCTTTGAAATGGATCGGATATCTTAAATCGCACCTTGGGATACCTGTATTTACGGGGGGCGTTAATATCTCTCTTTATCCTGAAGAGAGCCTTTCCCACTCTGAAATAGATTACGGTATCACCGGAGAGGCAATAGAGGCCCTGCCGGCGCTATTGTCGGCACTGGAAAACAATGATAGTTTAAAGCAGATCTCCGGAATCGGATATAAAGATAAGGACGGAACGGTAATCATAAATCCCCGGTCCGGGAAAAAGATTGATTTTAATGACTATCCATTTCCTGCACGCCACCTCCTGCCAAATGACAAATACTATTCTTTTATATCACAGCGGAAGAATTTTACAGTTATGCTTACCAGTACAGGCTGCCCCTTTAAGTGCACATTTTGCGCGATTCCCAATGCCTACAGGACAAGGATACCCAAAAGCGTTCTTGATGAGATAGAAGTCTGCTACAGGGATTTCGGCATAAGGGAGATAGATTTCTTTGACGCTGTATTATTTATGCCGAAGGAAAGGGTGCTTGAGATTTTTCGTCAGCTCCAGAGGCGTAAGCTGGACATTGAATGGTCCTGCCGGTCACGTGTAGACGTGGTTGATGAGGATATCCTGAAAGAGGCCTCACGGGCCGGCTGCCGCCAGATATATTACGGTATTGAATCTGTAAACCAAAAGGTCCTCGATAAAGTAAAAAAGAGCATAGAACCGGAAAGGGTCAGACAGGCTGTAAAATTATCAAAAAAATACGGGATAAGGGCAATGGGATTTTTCATGGTCGGGAACCCGGAGGACACCACTGACAGCGTAAGGGAAACGATCCGGTTTGCAAAAGAGCTTGACCTGGATTTTATCCAGGTCTGCAGGAGTATTCCCAAGCCGGGGACAGACCTCGATAAAGAAATGATCCAGACCATCGGCAGGGACCCCTGGAGGGAGCATGTCCTTGGCAATAAGATTAAAGAACGCCTTCCCGCGCCCTGGTCAGCCCTCACAGAAAAAGAAAAAGAGTCACTGACAAAAGAGTTTTATTTAAAATTTTATTTCCGCCCGAAAATTTTATGGAACAGGGTCTCTCAGCTAAGGTCAATACAGGAGCTCCGGAGATATATAAAAGTCGGATTAAAAATGCTCTTTTACAGGCCGCGGATTTCTTCAATTTTAACCGACACCACTGAAGCAAAAATATTTTTAGACCAAAGCAAGCGTTATTTAACAGAAGCCAGACAGTACAATGTCGCCGTAGTTATACCTACATACAATGAAAAGGATAATATCCGTAAAATCATACAGGCCGTGACAGATGTCCTGCCAAATGCCCATATTGTTGTAGTCGACGACAACTCCCCTGACAAAACAGGCTTTATCGTGGAGGAGCTTTCGAAACAGAATAACCGTATACACCTGATATCAAAAGAAGGCAAATCCGGACTGGGCCCTGCCTATAAAGACGGATTTAGATTTGTTCTGGACCGCCTGGATTCAGATTATATATTTGAAATGGATGCCGACCTTTCCCATAACCCTCAATATATCCCGCTATTTTTACATTATGCCCGGCAATATGATTTGATTACAGGTTCCCGGTTTTTGAATAAAGTGAGCATAAAAAACAGGGCCTTGTGGCGCAATATCATATCAAAGACAACTAAATGGTTCATAAATATTATCACAGGCATGCAGTTGAGTGATGTGACAACGGGATTTAAATGCTTTCACAGGACTCTCTTGAAAAAAATAGATTTAGACAAAATAAAATCAAAGGGTTATGCGTTTCAGATAGAGGTTTCTTATGCGGCCGAGAGCATAGGCGCAGATATAAAAGAAATACCCATTTTCTTTGTTGAGCGCACAGCCGGGGCCTCAAAGATGTCAAAAGGGATTATGATTGAAGGCATTTATTTAGTTTTAAAATTGTCATTACAGAGGTTAAAACAGGTAAAAAATTCATTTAGAAAAATTATACCTGCAGCCAAAAAGGTTTAAAAATGAAAGCATTAATTAACGCGTGGAAGAACTCGGTTATAGAGGAAAAGATTTTATGGCTATATGCAGCGCTCATACCTTTTTCCAGCGTCGGCTATTTTCATCTCGCAGCAAAAAGAGTCGGATGCGCAGATTTGGTATTCGCGGCCCTGTTAGTTGTATGGCTGATAAAATATTTCAGGGGAAAGGTAAAATTTCGGAGGACTGCGCTGGAAGGCCCGTTTATCTTAATGACTGTTCTTTTTTCATTATCTTTTATAAACTCTGTAAAGATCTTTGACAGCCTCATGGAATTGTCGGGCTTGATCTATTTAATGCTCCTTTTCATATTAATAGCCAATATAGTCAAAACACGAGAAGGCTTTCGATATTTATTGAATACCTTTCTATTTACCAGTGTGGTTATCTCTCTGGCGGGCCTGGTTTCCTTTGGCCTGGCCATGATTACCGGTGATGCGGCAAATAATAAATTCCTGTATTACGGCACGATAGAATCAATGGCGCATCATTTCCCAAGGATACAGTCTACTCTAGGCAACCCCAACATGTTGCTGACATATTTACATGCGGCTCTTATTGCGGGGATAATCCTCTTTTTACTGGAAAAGCGCGCAAAAAAAAGGTTTCTAATTACCGCATCTATTGTTATAATACTAACTACCGCGTTCTTTACAGGTTCACGCAGGTTCACAGGGCTCCTCTTGAGCCTTTTTATAATATTGTGTTGGTTTGGAAGGGGCAAAATACCCCGTGCGCTGAAATATATAACATTTACAGGATTCATAATTTTTCTTATAGCGTCGTTTATTACCACTATATGGGTGATCTTTCCGATAAAAGCGGCCAGAGATGCTGACGGGAAGATAGTCAGCGTGGAAGCAGATTATACCTATAGCCTGCATTTTCTCAGGCCGGTAGCCTCTATAAGCATGTTTAAAAAACACCCTGTTGTCGGCGTCGGCCTTGGTACATATAACAGGCATTTCAGGGAAAATCTTGACTGGGAGTGGGTAAGGTCTTCGTTCGGCTTTGATGCGTATCCCGCGGCAATAAAATCTGTAGAAGATAAGACCTTAAATTTTGATCCCCACTCAGTCTTTTTAGGCGCCCTTGCCGAAACAGGCCTCATAGGTTTTGCAGGGCTCTTGTATCTTTTTATAGCTTATGCTGTTTTACTCGCTAAAAGATTTAAAATGACACAGGGAAGACCAGGCCTTAAAAGAATTGTCGCCGGATGTATCCTGGCGGGTTTTATAGGTTTTCTTTTGAACGGCCTGACACTTGACATGTTGTCCCTGAGGCATTTCTGGCTCATGATGGCAGTTGGTATTTATCCTATCACTCTTTGAAAAATCGGTGGGGCTGTAGCTCAGCTGGGAGAGCGCGTGCATGGCATGCATGAGGTCGTGGGTTCAACCCCCATCAGCTCCACCACTAGAAAAAATTGGTTTTGGCCAGAAAAAGTGCGGGTTTGCTTTTTTGCGCCAAAAAACCTGAAAAGGCTTATATGGAACGATCATATCCGTTTAATAAGATTGAACCGAAATGGCAGAAGTATTGGGAGAAACAGAAGCTTTTTGAAGCCGATATAAAGAACTTTAAGGACAAATACTACTGCCTTATGATGTTTCCGTACCCTTCAGCCGCGCTTCATGTGGGCCACGGCAGGAACTACATTATAGGCGATGTTGTGGCCCGCTATAAGATCATGAAGGGAATGAATGTCCTTACCCCCATGGGTTGGGACGCATTCGGCCTGCCCGCAGAGAATGCAGCCATAAAAGGCGGCATCCACCCCAAAGAAAGTGTTTCCAAAAACATAGTTTACATGAAAAAACAACTTGAGGCATGGGGCATAGGCTATGCCTGGAGCCGGGAGGTGAATTCCTCTTTCCCCGATTATTATAAATGGACACAGTGGATATTTTTGCAGTTATTCAAAAAGGGCCTGGCGTATAAGAAAAAACAGGCGGTAAACTGGTGCCCGTCCTGCAAGACTGTCTTGGCAAATGAGCAGGTTGTCGCAGGCGCATGTGAAAGATGCGAAACACAGGTTACGCAAAAGGCCCTTGAACAATGGTTCCTTAAAATAACCGCTTATGCCGACAGGCTTCTAGAAGACCTGGAGAAATTAAAGGACTGGCCTGTGCGTGTGAAGACCATGCAGGCCAACTGGATCGGGAAGTCCCATGGTGTTTCAATAGATTTTCCTGTGGTAGACGACAAGGAAGCGCTTACATGTTTCACAACCCGCGTAGACACTATATACGGCGCCACATACATGGTGCTTGCCCCTGAACACCCCATTATCCCTCGATTGATAAAGACAGCAAAAAACAAAAATGAAATACTTGCCTTTATAGAAAAGACAAAGAAAGAGGCAACCGTAAAACGCCTTTCCGCTGATACAAACAAAGCAGGGATTAACAGCGGTAGATATGTCATAAATCCTGTTAACGACAAAAAGATTCCTATATGGATAGCCAATTATGTGCTCATGGAATATGGCACGGGAGCAGTAATGGCAGTCCCTGCACACGACCAGAGAGATTTTGAGTTTGCCGCCCAGTATGGCCTGGACATGGAAGTTGTCATAGATAATCCGAAAGAGTCGTTAGATAAAGACATGATGAAACGCGCCTATGTAGATGACGGAGTGATGGTGAACTCGGACCCCTTTAACGGTATCTCAAACCGCGAAGCCATGGAAAAAATAGCCGATTACATGGAAAAGAAGAAAATCGGCAAGAGGAAGGTTCACTACAGGCTGAGAGACTGGCTTATTTCCAGGCAGAGGTACTGGGGTGCGCCTATCCCGATTGTATATTGCGATAAATGCGGCATACAGGCTGTGTCAGAAAAGGATTTACCCGTCAAGCTTCCCGAAAGCGTAAAGTTCAAACCGCGTGGAGAGAGCCCGCTTAAATCCATAAAAAGTTTTGTAAATGCAAAATGCCCGAAATGCAAAGGTAAAGCAGTGCGCGAGACAGACACGATGGACACCTTTGTTGATTCAAGCTGGTATTATCTGAGATATATCTCTCCGAAAGATAAGAAAAGGGCCTTTGATCCTAATTTAGTAAACAAGTGGCTCCCGGTGGACCAATATATAGGCGGGGTAGAGCATGCGATTTTACATTTGCTCTATTCCAGGTTTATTACAAAGGTTTTTCATGACCTGAAATTAATAGATTTTGACGAACCATTTGGCAACCTCTTTACTCAGGGCATGATTATAAAGGACGGGGCAAAGATGTCCAAGTCCAAGGGTAATGTAGTGAGCCCCGATAATCTGATAAAAAAATACGGAGCCGATACAGTAAGGCTGTACACGCTTTTCATCGGCCCTCCGGAAAAAGACGCAGAATGGTCTGACACAGCAGTGGAGGGGTCATACCGGTTTTTGGGCAGGGTCTGGAGACTGCTTAATGAAAATCTTGTGCAAGCAAGTTTCGGTGTACCAGGTGAGTTTAGTACTGAAGAGGCTCAAAATAGGTTGTCAGAACAGCTAAAACGCAAAACCCATACGACAATCAAAAAGGTTACAGAAGATATAGATAAAAGTTTTCATTTTAATACTGCCATAAGTGCTGTCATGGAACTTGTGAATGAAATATACAATATTAAAATCAAGGTTTTACCAACAAGCAATGCTTTGATAAAAAATTTAAGAGAATCCACCAAAATTGTTGTAAAACTCCTTTCTCCTTTTGTTCCGCATATCACCGAAGAGCTATGGCAAAAACTGGGAGAGAAACAGAGTATCTTTAAATCAGGCTGGCCAAAATATGACCCCGCATTCATAACAAGCCAGACTGTTACAATTCCTGTGCAGATAAATGGAAAACTTCGCTCAAAAATAGAAGTTGCTAGGGGTACAAGCGAAAAAGAACTTAAGGCAAAAGTGCTCGCTGACGAGAAAATCGTACAGTGGACAGCCGGGAAAGAAATAAAAAAATTCATAGTCATACCCAATAGGCTGGTGAATATAGTTGTTTGACCTCACAAGACAGGAAAAATGGATCCTCGTTTTTCTTATCCTATCAATCCTTTTAGGCCTCGGAGTAAAATATTTCGGCAGGCCTGTCATTGCCGTTGAAGAAAAGGCCTCTATCCAGAAAATCCAACCGGTCAATATAAACAAAGCCGCATACAAGGAATTAGTCAGCCTGAAAGGCATAGGCCCTAAGACGGCGGTGCGCATAATAGAATACCGCGAAACCCACGGATCTTTTTTCTATAAAGAGGATATAAAAAACGTGGAGGGCATAGGCCCCCACAAGTTCGATTCTATTAAGGACCGCATAACCACAAAATAAATGAAATACCCGTTAATACCCATTTCCATCAGTTTTATCCTCGGCATATTGGGATTTGCCCTGTTAAAAGTTTCTTTTTTAATCCTTTTTTCATTGAGCCTCCTCTTTCTTTTGGTAACCGGCATTTTTATAAAAGATAATACAAAATTTACCGTTTTTATCCTGTGCACCGTCTTTTTATTAGGCGGCCTCATTTTAGAAAACTCCAGGTCTCTCCCGGATGCGCACATATCCAGGTTTACTTCGGTAAAAGCGGATGTGATTTTAACCGGCACGGTAAACACCGACCCGGTTTATAAGAAAAAGGCCGTTACCTTTATACTAAAAACACAGGAAATAAAAATAGGGAAGGTCAGGCAAAAAGTTGTCGGCAGGACGATTGTAAAAGTTTTTGGAACAAATAGGTTTTCTTATGGTGATACGGTTCTCCTGAAAGGAAAACTTTTTAAGCCATTTTCTTTTTCAAAAGATTTTGATTACAGAGAATATCTCAGCCGTCGCGGGATTTATTCAATATTGAATGTAAGAAGAGGCAATACAATAAAATACCTGGGCCAAGAAAAGGGCGCGCCCCTGAAGAGTTTTGCCCTGAAGTTGAAGCACAGGGCAGGGGAAACCTTCAATAATTATTTATCCAAACCTTCGGCTGCAATACTAAACGCGGTTATCCTGGGGCAGAGAGAACATTTACCAAAAGCAATTAAAGAAAATTTAATAAAGACAGGATCCGTTCACATCATTGCAATTTCAGGGCTGCATGTGGGCATAGTTGCCCTTATCCTGCTTCTCTTGCTAAAGATACTGCGCATCCCATACAGGATTCAGTATATCATTACCATACTGGCACTTGTATTTTATTGTATCTTAACCGGGGCACGGCTGCCCGTGGTTCGCGCGACAACAATGGCGGCAATTTTGCTCTTTGGTTACTTCCTTGAGAGAGATGTGAATATTTATAATTCCCTGGCCATTGCCGCATTATTGATTTTAGGGCTTAACCCAGCGCAGATCTTTGATGCGAGCTTTCAACTTTCATTTTTGAGTGTCCTTTCCATTGTATGGCTGACCCCGAGAATCAGCTCTTTCTTCCCGGAGAGATTTTACAAGATTAACTGGACGCGTTTTTTCATACTACTGTTCTCCGTATCAATGTCCGCCTGGCTTGGCCTTGCCCCGCTTATCATGCATTATTTTAAGATTATAAGCCCCATCACAGTGCTGGCCAACATGATAGTTGTACCGTACATGACACTGGTTGTGGCCTCAGGATTTGTACTTGCCGTTGCCGGCAATATTGCGCCTTTTTTGGCTCAGATATTCGCAGGGAGTTCAGAGGTCTTCGTCTATATCCTCCTCAAAATAGGCTCAATATTGGCCAATGTACCGGGGGCATATAAGAGGGTAGGGGATATACCCATAGTCTATATACTACTTTATTACACCTTCACAATTTGGCTATTTTCCCTCAAAAAACCAATCCGTAAATAAAATAAAATCAAGCTTTTTATTATTAACAGCCGACCTTCTTCCATAAGTATTTATAGTTTATAGCTAATTATGGCAATATTTAGGCACGACTTCTTTAACAGATTATAAATCTATAAAATAACTAACTTTTTGATATTTTACTCTTGACAATAGCCTATTTATGTGATAAACTTATACGAATGTAAAAGAAGTAGTGATAAATTGGGGGATATTATGTTTGAAGTAATGAAGGAAAGGAGAAGGTTTCCGAGGAAAGAGTTAAGGATTCCTGTGCAGTATAAGAACCTTAAACGGCTTTCCGAGACCTCCAGAGGCGCGCTCATAAAGGACATATCATCCGGCGGCATTCGTTTTGTAGGCA
>CAYVIU010000060.1:0-8399 GCA_964451625.1 uncultured Planctomycetia bacterium
TTGCAGCAAGAAGGGACTCTGTGCCGCCTTCCAGCTTCACCGCGTCGCATCCTGCTTCATCCATAAATCTCCGGGCATTTTTGACGGCGAGCCCCGGGGTCTCATAAGACTTATACGGCATGTCCCCGATAAGAAATGCATGTTTTATCCCGCGGCGCACGGCTTTGGAATGGTGTATCATGTCCTCCATTGTCACGGGGAGCGTGTTCTCATAACCGAGGACCACCATGCCGAGTGAATCCCCAACCAGGACCGAATCAATGCCCGCCTCATCCACCAGGGCTGCCATAGGGTAGTCATAGGCGGTGAGCATGGTTATCTTTTTCTTTGATTCTTTTTTTCTTTTAAAGTCGCCGAGTGTGAATTTTTTGCGTTCCATGTTATTTCTTTTTTCTGTAGGCGCTCAGGAATGAATCGCAGTAAATGTTTTTATTAAGCAAAACTCCTGCGGTGATCACGGCATCCACAAGGTCTTTATCCAGCGGGTCTGCTATTGCCGCTGTCAGGCCCTGTGAAATCGCCATAATCAAAAACGTGCGGTTTATCAAAGGCCTGAGTTTAGTCCCCTGCGAGATGTTGCTCAGGCCCACTATTGTATTGGGCGCAGGGTCATGGAGCAGCTTAAACTCTTTTAATGATTCGAGCAGCTCAAAGGCCTGCGCCTGCGCCACGTTCACCGGCAGGACTACAGGGTCTATGTAAAGGTCGTCCATTGAAAAACCTTTTTCCATAGCCGTTGAAACAATCTTTGCCGCGTGCTCCATCCTCACGTCTTTGTTGCGGGGGATCCCGGTCTTGTCCATCGTAAGGGCAATGAGCTTTGCCTTATATTTTTTTGCCATGTCAAGGTAGTTATTGAGTTTTTCGTCGCTGGCATCGGAAGAGTTTATCATCGCGGGGGTTTTAACAAGTTTGAGGCCTTCCTCGATCACGTCGGGTTTTGTGGAGTCAAGGCACAAAGGCGTATCAGTCACTTCCTGGATAGAATCAATAAGCCACTTCATGTCCGTTTTGGGATCGGCCGATGCGGGGCCTGTGTTCACATCAAGCATCCCTGCGCCGTTTGCAACCTGGTCTTTGGCCAATCTTTGTATTATAGACTTGTCCTTTGTCTTGATCGCCTTCCTTACATCCTTGTACATTCCATTGATCAGTTCACCAACAATCAGCATCGCTTCTCCTTGCTATTTTTTCATTAAAATATCGATATAATTTCTTGTCTTTTCCACTGCCGTTGGATGGCGCATTACTAAAATATCAGCGCCGGCCTGAAGCATGCATACAGCAGTTATGTGCTCCCACATCGGACCACGCTCTGCCTCAGGCCCCCAGATATTCTGCTCGCTTTGGAGGGTCTTTGCCTCTTTTGCCCTCCAGGCCTCCTGCCCGATAAAACAGACAAAAGGCATGGCCAGCATCTTATCCCCAGTTAGCGCTGCAATCCTTGCGCGCTCCATTATAGAATATGCGTATTCCATGCCGTACCCTAATGCGCCTATGGTGGGATTTATCACAATCTTGCCGAGATCAAAACCCATGTCAGAGATTAAAATATTCACCTGCTTTGCTATGTTTACGTCAATCGGGCTTTGCGCGATTATGTGGTGGCCGTCGGCAAGGCAGCTTGCCGTAAGCGTCTTGTAATTTTTTTCGGTTGCGTCGCCTATCAGGCAGTCTTCACCCTTTGCCGCCTCACTTGCCTTTGCCAGGACCTGGTTGTCTTTTTCTTCATCGCCTGAGCCGAGTATTATAAGCGGAACGCCTACGGAGCTGAGGACCTTCTTTACTGCCTCGGCGGCCTTGTCTCCGGAGAGGTTTCCAAAATCAGGGTGCGTGCCTTTGAGTTTCAGGGCGATTGTCTCTGCCTTATATTCATCCACGCATTTTTTTGCCCACTTGCCCGGGTCCTTCAATGCATCACCGAATGGTGCCTTAAGGGTATCCGGCCAGTCCTCGGGCTCTATGTCCATTACCTCCATTGCAATAACGGACTTATTGGGGACTTCGCCTTCGTAAAAAAGATACGGCAGTGTGGTTTCTCCGCCGACTGTAATAGTCGAGGTCCTGGTGCCGCCCTTTTCGGATGTGCTCCCGATGGTTATGGTGCCTACTTTATTAGTCCATTTTTCTTTAAAGATTTCTAGCGCCATCTTTTCTTCGCTGCCTCCAGAATTGTATTTAATTTTTTATTATATTCACAATCCTTATTTATTTCGGTTAACGGCCTGCCCTCCCTGCTCAAGTCTGCCAGCTCCAGGCTTTCGGGGAGATAGTCTATGAAATCGGCGTTGAGCTGGTCTATGCGAAACTGCAGGGATTGTATATTTGATTTTGCCTTGTTGATGACTAAATGTGTTTTTCCCACAGATATTTTCAATTCTTTTATAAGATCCGTAATCCTTTTGGCGGCCCGCAGGCCCGCCTCTGTTGCATCCGAGGCGAGGAAAAGATAATTGATACTGCGTGTGGTCCTGCGCGAAAGGTGCTCCATGCCGGCCTCATTGTCCATTACCATATATTTATATGAACGGCTCAATCTGCCAAGCGCTTCCCTCAGCATCGAATTCGGATAACAATAGCAGCCGGGGCCCTCGGGCCTGCCCATAACCAAAAGATCAAACCCGTCCCCTTCAATGAGCGATTCCTGGATCTTGTATTCAATGAGCCTCTCCTTTGTCATGCCGGGCGATGCCTTGTCTTTGCCGGCGGCGATGTCGTCGATTATGCCGATCATCGTATCGGTTATCCCCACCCCGAGATATTCCCCGAGATTTGAATTGGGATCGCCGTCGACAGCCAGCACAGCCCCGCCATTGAGGCGCTTCAGGTAATCTACAACAAAACCGGCCAGTGTGGTTTTCCCTGTCCCACCCTTTCCTGCAACAGCGACTATATAGCTCATTCTCCTACCTTTACATACCCTTAAAGACGTTTTCGAAATTAGCTTGGACACTGTCCCCAATTTTACTCACGACAGTGTACCCGGGTACATTGTCCGCTACAAAACTGGGTACAGTGTTGTGAGGGATTTTGAAAACGTCTTTGGTTTTTTGGCTCATTTCTTCACCTTTACAGAAGGAAACTTTGAAATATCCGTATGCGGGAAAAATAAACTTGAGACGTATTCGTCCATATATGAGGATTCAACGCTCAGCTCTATGTATGTCATCTTATTTGCGATCTCTTCGGCCTTCTTCATTGCCTCGTACGAAAGGAGTATCTGGCGGGACCCCACAACAGAGCTGTTGCCGATGAACTCAAACTTTTTGCGGTCGAGGTCCGGGAGCAGGCCTATCGTCACGGCCTTCTCTATATCCAGGTACGTGCCGAATCCCCCGGCTATGTAGATTTTTTTGATATCTTTAAAATCTACCCCGATCTTCTTAAGCAGTACCGATACGGCAGAATATATCGCCCCCTTGGAGCGCTTGAGATTCTCGATATCCGTTTCGGTAATGACTATGTCGGTTTCGCAGTCAGCGTCTTTTTTAAACACAAGGACAAACTCCAGCCCTGCGTCAGCCTTTCTTATCCTCGGAGACTTAAGGGATTTGTTTATCTTTCCGTCTCTTGTAATTACACCCTTCAGGAATAATTCCGCAAGGCTGTCAATGTATCCTGAGCCGCAGATACCCCTGGGCTTTTCGTTGCGGATAGTTTCAACCCTGACATCCAGATCAGAATCAATCTTCACCTTCTGGATCGCGCCCTTCGTGGCGCGCATGCCGCAGGAGACACCGCTGCCTTCAAATGCCGGGCCTGCGCTCGCCGCGCAGCTTACCATCCACTCCTTGTTCCCCAGGGCCACTTCGCCGTTTGTGCCGACGTCTATCAAAAGCGTTAAATCTTTTTTGCTGCTGAGGCCTGACGCCACTACACCTGCCGTGATATCTCCGCCGACATAAGTGCTCACGCCCGGCACACAGCTTAAAAGGCCTCTCGGGTTTATTTTTATCCCTGCCTCGGATGCCCTTACAACAGGCACAAAATTTGCCGTCGATACGTACGGTTCCTGTCTTATGTGCCTGGGGTCCACCCTTAAAAGGAGGTGGATCATCGTTGTGTTGCCCGCGCACATGACACCGTTTATATCATTAAGATTGATATTGTTCTCCCCGGCCAGTTCCTTTATAATGGAGTTCATGTTGTCTATGACCGCGTGATGGAGCCTTTCCAGGCCTGCGCCCTCGGTCGCGTAGATTATCCTTGATATCACATCGTCACCGAATATTATCTGGCGGTTGTGTGTTGCCTTGGCGCTCAGGACTTCTTTTGTATTCAGGTTTACAAGCTCTCCCGTTACGGTGGTCGTGCCTATGTCAAAGGCAACGCCGTAATTCTTGGCGGACTTGTCTCCGGGTTCAATGCTCACTATTTCTGTGGTATCGTTCCGTTTTCCTAATGTGACTGTAATCTTCCAGCCGCTCTCCCTGAGGAGCGCGCCCAGCCTTTTTATATTAACAAGCCCTGTCTGCATTATGGGGACATCACCGGCGGTCTTTATCTGGCGATAGAGCCTCTCAAGGTCGCTCACCTTGTCATCTAGTGTGGGGGGAGGAAGTTCCAGATAGAGTTTTGTGGCCAGGGGTGAATGCTTGAAGACCTTTTCCTTGATTGTGAATTCCGGTTTTTCCACTTCCACGGCTTCAGAATACACGCCTTTGAGACGAAATATCTTGGATTCCTCTTCCGGTATCTTATCAAGGTCAAGCCTTGACTTCGGAGGGATCAGGACCACCATGTCGCTCTGAGGTGTCGTAAGGCATGCGAGGACATAGCCTTTCTTTTTCTCATCGCGCGTGATCCTGCCGGAAGGCTCTGTACGGTACTCGCCCCTCTTTACAACAACCTTACAGCGGCCGCACACACCATCCCCGCCGCAGCTTGAGTGTATGAGCGCGCCTGCCTGGATGGCGGCGTGCAGCAAATCCTCACCGCGCTCCACCTCAACGGTTTTCCCATCCGGCTTAAACTTTATCTTAAACTTTTCCATGTTATTTCATCCCTTTTAGGAATGATGGGATGCCGGAGGCCTCACGCGGCCCCACTGTTACATTCCACCCTGATTTGTCCTTCAGTTTTGCGCTTAATACTGCCACGTATCCCGGTATAACAACATCTTTATGCGCCACCTTTGATGCGATGCCGCTGTCCTTGAGGATAGAGGCAATCTTCTCGGCCGTAAACTTTTCTGCGGCCCACGCCGTAAGCACTGACATGCCTTCGGAGTCCACACTTATTATAAATGAAGGAATCTTGGCTGATTCCACTTCCGATTCCACGGTATAATAGGTAAGTGAGAAGTTTGTCGTGACAAGCACGGGGGATTTGTCGCTCACCTTCCCTACTTCGTAAATCTTCGGCTCCACCTGAAGCGGCTTCTGCGGGTCAGTGTATATATTCTGCCTCACTGTCAGAAGCGAAAGCGCTTTGTAGTTTTCTATTGCTTTCATAATAACTATGCCGGCGTACTTTGTAATATAGGTCGCCGCCTCAGCCACTTCCAGAAACGGATCGCCGGAACCCACCACGCAGATCGACGGATACCCGAACGGCCTGTATGCCTTTTTGAGCGCCATCTTCCTCATGATTGTAAGGTCCTCAAGCTTCTTCTGCATCGGCTTTGTCCCTGAATCAATAACGAGATCGTTAAGACCCAGACTTGCAAGTTTTGTTGTAAGTTCGGAAAGTTCTTCCAGGCTGTCCGCCTTAACTGCAAGCGGGACTGCGTTGTCTTTGGATAACTTGGCCATGGCATCGATATTCGCCTTGGTCGCTGCATATATAAGAGGCTTTTTGTCTTTGCACACTGCCAGGGCCGCCTCAATAGCTGCCGGGTCTTCACTCATCAGAATAATATTCAGTTTTGTATTTGCGGTTACATCTTTTACAGCGCTCACAAAGGTGTCTTTGTTTTTGCTTGAGCCTTTAATGGCTATGAGGTTTGCCTCTATGATCTGGCCCACCCTTTCAAAACTCAGTTTATTTATCTCGGCCGCTTTATTTTTTATTTTATCTGTCCCGACATTGTCCTCTATCAAAAATCCGAGGCCGCAATAGTGATGAAATGTCTCTTCATGGCGGAACATGACTGTTTCGTTGCCCACCTCAAGCTTTTTCTCGCCTGCCCCTATCGTAACCAGGTTTATCGGGGGCCGCGATGCCGCGGCAAGTTTGTTTTTCGCCTCTGCGCTTACATGTGGACATTTATCAAGCGAAACCTTTTTTGCCGCAATCTGCATGGCAAACGCAAGGCACGTGGGAAACCCGCACTCCTTGCAATTTGTCTTAGGTAAAAGCTTATATATTTCTAATCCTGACAATGCCATAACTCATCTCCTCCTAAAGCAACCTCAGACAACTTCAGATAACCTCAGATAACATCGGACAACCTTTACATAAGAGGCGGTAATTTCAGTGCCGGGTGCCCGACCTTTTCCAAATGTTTAACCAATTCAGCCGGGTCAGTGGTTATTGTCTCATCCGCTATCTTGTCATACAAGTCCGGCATCCCTTCCTCTTCGCACCTTTTCTTGAGTTTCGTTGAAAGGGCCTCTTTTAATTCTTTGGGTATCCATACGAGCCTCTTTAATCCACCGTCGGCCGATATAAACTTTTTACTTGCGACATAAAGCCTGCCGACACCCATGAACCCCGGTGTCTGAGCGCCGCCGCCCACAGATCCTGCAAGCGTTGAAAAGCCCATGCCCGCAGGAGTGAGCCCGCCGTATTCACGGTTCACGACCATAAACCCGTTTGACTCGGGAAGGATCGCGATTATACACTCAAAGCACCCGCAATTCGCGATGTGTATTCCGTTAGCAAAATAACTATGGGTGTCAGAAAGTGTTAAATTATAGACATAGTCAAATTTGCCCTTATTTTTAATTGGTTTGGTTTCGGTAACAATATCCAGAAAATAATCTACATCTGTCAGATACTTGGTGCCTTCTTTTTTAAGTGATATTACTCTATCTTCTTGCTTTATCTGGCCGGCTGGAACCCAAGTTCTGCCCTGCGGCCTGTCTATACATATCTTATGTTCTTTGGTCAATGTAAGATCGGCTCCGGACTTTGTCCTAATGCGCACTAAGTCCTTAGGAGCAGGGAATTTCTGCATGGCAACAATATTCTCTCTGATTGTTTTGCTGTCATTTAAAGTAAGGGCTTTAAATTTGGTATATTCTTCGCCTCCCCTGTATTTATTGACAAAATCGCCTATCTTTACAATGTTATTGCCGATAAATATTTCCGTATCTCCAACGCAACAACTCGTTTCGGGCCATGTCATTATGGAGTATCCGTGGAACTTCTCCAGCGTTTTATTACTCTTGTTGTATATAAAATCGTTCACGCCTTTCCACTCACCGCGGGCCGCATCCAGGACCTCGCCTTTTTTAATCGGCTGGTTCGGCCCTGCAGGATTTAATTCATAGCAGGCCTTGGCATCGAGCCATGAATAAGCTCCGCATAATCCAAGTCTCTCCGGTTTTACAATACATACATGATTCGGAGCGAACGACTGGCACAAAGTACAACTATAAAACGTATCTATGCTTTCGTCCGTCATGCCTGCGAGCCGTTCATCCCTTGCCTTGTAGGCCACCTCTGCCCCGGGCATGAGTTTATCAACATCTTCTTGTTTCGTATAGACCGTAACCTGGACCTTGTCCACAATCTGGGAATAGGTATCATGTATGCGCGCCTGCACGATCACTCCAAGGTGTTTTATTTTAAATCCCTTTTTGTGCGCGTCTTTTGAAACCCTTATCCAGCACATGTTTCTCTGGCCCATGTGAAAGACACCCATGGCCTCATTCAAAAACGTATGGATCTGCCTTTCCAGTATGGGCTCAAAATCAAGCTGCATCTTTCTGCCATATACCTTTGCATGAATCCCGAGCGGGAGTGCGGCGCCCTCTTTAATATCGTCTATCTCAGGGCCTACGACCTCTACTTTTCCGTCCTCAACGTCGCCCGCCTTTTCAACCATTTTTACATATTCAAACGCAGTGGAGAACTTTCCTCCGAACTGCACGTATGTCTGGTCCCGCCTTACGCGTTCACCCTCAAAGGCTGCGCTGTATGCAACCGGTATAGGGATCTCGCTCACCTTTACCTTTACGCCTCTTACATCTATACATCTTGAAACAATCCTCTTGTGGTCCAGTTCTTTGACAAGGTGCTCATATGTGCATATACCGCTCGGCCTTATCTCAGGAATGTTTGTGTCGGCAATAATAGGAAAGCCCATGTTTATGGCCCCCGCACCCGTGGCATATTTTACATCATCCAGTTCACCTAAGACCATGCCGAATGCAAACACCCTCGCCTGGCAATATTTAAGGCACTTCAGGGCCTCGCCTTTTTTGTGGCCGCCGAATGTCAGCGCACTTCTG
>CAYVIU010000061.1:0-8291 GCA_964451625.1 uncultured Planctomycetia bacterium
TTCTGTCTATTTCATCAAGGCCGTTTTTATCTATGCCCTGGCTTAAAAGGGCCTTGTCTGCAATCTCTTTTGAAATTCCTTTCTCTCCCTTTACTTCCACCCAATCGCGCACCCTTCTCAGGAGGCGGTTTGTAACCCTTGGTGTCCCGCGCGAACGTTTCGCTATCTCGATGGCCCCGTTCTTGTCAAGATTCACGCCGAGGATTTTTGCAGAGCGGTTGAGTATCTTCACCAGGCTTTCGGGTTCATAGAAATCCAGGTGATAAAATATGCCGAACCGGCCGCGAAGGGGGGCGGTAAGGAGCCCTGCCCTTGTTGTGGCCCCAATCAGGGTAAAACGCTTAAGATTGAATTTTATTGTCTTGGCATAAGGGCCTTTATCTATAATAAAATCTATCTGAAAATTCTCCATTGCCGGGTATATGAATTCCTCTACAACCTTTGACAGCCTGTGGATTTCATCTATGAAGAGCACGTCCCCTTCTGAAAGGTTTGTAAGTATGCCTATCAGGTCTCCTGCCCTTTCAATGGCCGGGCCGCTGGTGGAGGTGACCTTTGTGCCCATTTCATGGGCGATGATATGCGCAAGCGTGGTTTTCCCAAGGCCGGGAGGAGAGCTGAATAATATGTGCTCGAGGGGCTCGGAACGTTTTTTGGCGGCCTGGATCGCTATTTTGAGATTATCAATCAGCGCCTTCTGCCCCACAAAGTCCGTAAGCTTGGTCGGGCGGAGCGAAAGGTTCAGTACGGCGTCTTCGTCGTTTTCCTGTATCTGTATGATTTTTTCTCTTTTAATCTTTTCTTCGTTTGCCATTTATTTGGCCCTTCTCTGTTTGTACACTTCGTTAAGGATTTCTTCGCATGAAGAAATCTTGGGATTTCTTGAAATTGCCCTCTCCACCATTTCCTTTGCTTCGCGTTTTTTATACTGAAGCTGCAGCAAAACCTCGAGGGCCTCTTCCTTTATGTCTTCGCCAATACCCCTTAAGTCTTCGATGGGACTGTCCTGAATAAGCCCGAATTTCCCCACCTTGCCCTGGAGTTTGGCAACGATCTCGCGGGCCCTCTGCTCGCCTATTCCGGGAAGCTTTTTGAGGAGCCCCACATCGCCCTTGTCAATGGCCCCTGCAATTACGCTGAAGGGAAGGCTCAGCGCGCGGCAGGCGGCTTTAGGGCCGACACCGGAGACAGTTATAAAAAGCCCGAAAAATTCTCTTTCTATTTCATTGGTAAAACCTATCAGTGTCGGGATTGAGCGCGAAGGGTCGACCTGGTGGTAGTGATATGTTACAAGGCTTATGGCTTCATCCTGGCCTGATATATTATCAAATGCCTTCATGATGGCCGGCGGAATCATGACCTCGTAGGAGATTCCGCTGACATCAACCAGTATGCTTGACTGATTCCGTTTCTTTACTTTTCCCTGTATGTGTGAAATCATTTTATCTTTTCCATGAAGGCGTGGCTTAATGCAATCGCCAGCGCATCGGCCACGTCGTTCGGTTCCGGTATGTTTTTCAGCGAAAGAAAATGCTGAACCATCCCCTGCATCTGTCCTTTTGTGGCATGCCCGCGGCCTGTTATTGCCTTTTTAATCCTGGTGGAGGGGTAGTTGACCAATTCTATTTTTTTCTCTCCGCACAAAAGGCATATAACCCCTCTCACATGCCCCATCAATATGGCGGTCGTGGGGTGTTTATAATGAGAGTAGAGTTTTTCAAGGACCAGGACATTGGGTGAAAACTGTGTTATGAGCCCTTCCAGGCCCTGATAGACCTTATTCACCCTCTGCTGTATCTTATTATTTGCAGAGGTTTTAATAACGCCGGCCTCAAGGACTTTTAAATTTTCATCCTTGGCCTCAATCAATCCATAGCCTGTCACCTGCAGGCCCGGGTCTATTCCTAGTATTCGCATTTTTTCTAATGCCTATTTTAAAAGATCGTCGGGGATATCGAAGTTCGCATAAACATTCTGCACGTCATCATTGTCTTCCAGGTCTTCCATAAGACGCAGTAGATTTTTTGCCTTATCACCTGCAATCCTGATGGTGCTTTTTGGCACCATGGTAATCTGTGAGAGCTCGAGTTTCAGCCCTTTGTCTTCCAGGATCTTTTTTATCTTTTCAAAATCATGCGGCTGCGTCTTTATTTCGTAGGCATCGCCTTCAGTGGTAAGATCGTCAGCGCCTGCTTCTAATGCTATGTTTGTAAGTGTGTCTTCGTCAATCGTGGATTTGTTTATAAGAAAATATGCCTTTTTCTCAAACATCCAGCTCACCGAGCCTGAGCCCGCCAGGTTTCCGCCTTTTTTGGAAAATATACTTCTTATCTCGGAGATGGTCCTGTTCTTATTGTCTGTAAGGGATTCCACCAGGATGGCCACGCCGCCCGGGCCGTATCCTTCGTAGGTCACGTTTTCATAGGTTACGCCCTCGAGTTCGCCTGTCCCTTTCTTCACTGCGCGGTCTATGTTGTTGGATGGCATATTAACGTCTTTTGCGCGCTGGATGGCAAGCCTCAGGGCCGGATTTTTGTTTACGTCGCCGCCTCCCTGCCTGGCAGCGACACTGATCTCTTTGACTATCTTGGTAAACATCTTCCCTTTTTTGGCATCCTGAGCGGCCTTGCGGTGTTTTATGCCTGCCCATTTGGAATGTCCGCTCATTTCTTGGCCTCCTCTTTGGCCTTCTTGACCTTTTCAACTATGGCCTGGGAAATATTGGAAGGGACAATTTCATAATGGGAAAACTTCATGGTATACGTTCCTCTTCCTCCGGTGATTGACTTGAGTTCGTTTGCGTATTTATACATTTCATCCAGGGGCACCTTTGCCTTGATGGCTTGTGACCCGTCGGAAGGTTCCATGCCCATGATCCTTCCTCTTCTTGAATTCAATGTGCCTGTTATGTCTCCCATGTATTCATCCGGGACTATTATCTCCACATCCATTATGGGTTCCAGTATCACAGGTTTTGCCTTCTGGCAGCATTCCTTAAATGCCTCTCTTGAGGCTATCTGGAATGCTATATCCTTTGAGTCAACAGGGTGCGTCTTTCCATCATAAACGATTGCCCTGATATCTACTACGGGAAAACCTGCAAGTATCCCTGCGTTCAGCGAACTCTTTATACCCTTTTCACAGCTTACAACAAATGGGCCTGGGATCGCCCCTCCGACTATCTCATCAACAAACTCAAAGCCGCCTCCCCTTGGAAGAGCTTCAATCTTTATCCAGACTTCTGCAAACTGGCCTGCCCCGCCGCTTTGCTTTTTATGACGGTAGTGCGCATCTCCCTTGCCTGTTATGGTTTCTCTGTATGCAACTTTGGGAGTCCCAAGGTCAACAGCGACTCCGTAACGCTTCTGCATTCTCTTTACCATTATATTGATGTGCAGGTCCCCCATTCCGGATGCAACAAGCTCTCTTGTCTGCGGGTCTCTCAATGTCTTAAATGTCAGGTCTTCAATTGCAAGCTTGTGTATTGCGCCCGAGATCTTGTCTTCATCAGACCTTGTCCTGGGTTTTATAGAAAATGATATTGCCGGTTCAGGGAACACCATATCCTGGAACTTCACCTGATTTTTATCTGTGGACAGGGAGTCGCCTGTTTCGGTATTTTTGAGTTTGGCGACCGCGCCTATATCACCGGCCTCTACAGAATCTGTGGGTACATGCTCTTTTCCCTGCATGGAAAAGAGCTGGCCTATCTTTTCGGTTGCTTCTTTGGTGACATTATAAAAGCTGCTGTTGGAGCTGATTTTACCGGAGAAGACCTTAAAAATGGACACCTGCCCAACGTACGGATCAGATATGGTTTTAAAGACCTGCGCGGAAAATGGCTGGTCAGCCTTTATTTCAACTGTTGTCTTTTCATTGTTTGAGGGGTTTGTCGCCTCAACTTTAGAGCCTGCCGGAGATGGAAAGTACTTTGCTATTGCATCCATGAGCTCCTTGATGCCTTTGTTTGAGAATGCTGACCCTGAAAGGACAGGTATGATCTTCCGGTCGGATACACCCTTTTTAAATGCGGCCTGCACCTCTTCGGCTGAAAGCTCGCCTTTATCAAGGTATTTTTCCAGGAGCGCATCATCGGTTTCAGCAACTGACTCGGCAAGGGACTGTGAAAATTTCTCTGCCTTTGACTTGGCCTCATTCTGGAGTTCGTTTATTCCTTCTTTTGTCAGGAGGTTTGCAACCCCTTTAAAAGAAGAATGGCTGCCGATGGGGTAGGTGACAATAACACATTTCTTGCCGAATTTCTTCAGGGCCGCATCGAGGCACTTCGTAAAATCGGAATGCTCTTTGTCCATCTTATTGATAAATACAGCCGCAGGCAGGTTGTAATTTTTTATAAACTTATAGCCATGGTCAGTTCCTATCTGCCAGCCGTCCACCGCGCTTATAACCAGCACGGCTGTCTCTGCTGCGCGGATTCCGCCTATGACCTCCCCGGCAAAGTCAGAATAGCCCGGTGTATCTATGATATTTATTTTCCTGCTGTCATAATCGGCATGTAAGACAGAGGAGTTGATGGAGATCTTGCGCTCCTTCTCGTCCTCGTTATAATCAGATACCGTTGTACCTTCTGTTACACTGCCCATCTTGCCTATTGCCCCGCCGCTTGCCAAAAACGCTTCTGATACAGTGGTTTTTCCTGAGTGTGAATGCCCAAGCATTATAATATTTCTTATGTCCTCTGGTTTCATAACCGGCTTTCCTTTCTGCTTCGTTTTATTAGACCTAATTTGGATATAATACTATTATATATGTTATGGAATATTTGTCAACAACGACGTTGGGAAACCTATGTTTTTTACGATGACCTCGCCCGTCAGGCCTGGGCCGCTTTCTTTATAAAAACCTGTCTTGGCCAGGCCGAATGTAATGGTGCAGGCTGCCTTTACAGAGATGCCGCCGGATTCGCCGGTTGTGGCATTAAGTCCTGAAGGCACATCTACGGATAATACAGGTGCATTGCTTTTGTTTATCGCCTCAATCGCACCGGAGGTATACTTGTCAGGCCGGCCCTTAAAGCCGGTTCCGAATATTGCGTCTATGATAAGTCCATATCCTGAAAATTTGCCTGGCTTATCCTTGACACAGGAGGTGGGAATATTCATGTTTCTTAATTTATTGAAGTTTATGAGGGGGTCTTTTTTGAGGCGTTTTTCTTCACAGAGGAGGTAAACTGAAACATCTATGCCGCCTTCCCTGAGGTACCTCGCGGCTACTAATCCATCTCCGCCGTTATTGCCTTTGCCGCACAGGCACAGCACCTTTCCGGGCTTTGAGGCCGGGAGGCTTAACATCTTTTTCGCCTGGTCATACACGGCCCTGCCCGCATTTTCCATCAGTGTAAGGCTGGGTATGCCGAATTCTTCTATAGCCTTCTTATCTATAAGCTGCATCGCTTCGGCAGATACAGCAGTTTGTTTCATTTTAGTAATAGATCTTTCCTCTGAGGACTAAAAATGCCCTCTCATAGAGCTCGGCTGCTTCTTTGTACAATTCTTTATCAAAATATTTGTCTGCGCGTTTCATAAGCTTTTCTGCCTTCCGGGCAATAACAGTGCCGGATCCTGATTTTTTGATTGTATATTTGGAAAGTGCGAGTTTAGCGGTCTTTGCCTTTTTTATTGCTGCGAGCTTGCGGGAGGCTTTTATCTTGGCTTGTCTTTCTTCTTTTCTCTTGCGCTTTTGCTCAAGCCTCTTCTTTTTCCTCATCTTCTGGGTGGCCTTTTTGAGGGCGGCTTTTTCTTTTTTCTTTTCCTGTCTTTCTATTATTGCGGTCTCCTGCTTTTCGGCCATTGCCTCCAGGCGACTGGCCTTTTCCTCTTTTGTCTCTTTCGCTTTCGCCAGCGCCTTCTCTACCGCCCCCTCTCTCTTCTTTGCCCTATCAGCTTTTTTCTCTTCTTTCTTTTTCTCGTCGAGCTTTTTCATCTCAAGGCGCTGGGCCAGCCTCATTTCATTGGCGCGCTTCTTAGACTCTATCCGGGCCTTTCTTTCTGCGGCCTTTCTCTCTCTTTTCTTCACTCTCTTTTCTTTATACAATTCCTTTGCCCTTTTTATGGCAAGTTTCCTGCGGCCTACAAGCTCTTCCTTGTCCTTGAGCCCCTTTGCCCGCTCCACCCTTTTCTTTATTATTAAAAGTTTCCGTAATTTCCTGCGCAGGGCTATTCTCTCTTTTTTTCTTGAGCGTTTTTCTTCACGGGTGGCTGCGGGGGACTTTTCGACATTTTTAAGTATCCCCTCCAGTATAAAAAATGCCTCTTTGTATGAGGCTACGGCATCACCATATTCTTCCTGATTTGCAAGCGTTTCCGCCTCGGCAATCAAACTATCTGCCTCTATATACAGTTCTTCTTTTGTGAGTGTTTCTGTTTTCTTGGCTGATGGATTTGCTTTGGCAGATTCTGAAAAGGAATTTGCAACAATGGAAAGCGGCAGGACAAACATTATAAAAAAACAAGTGAGAAGTTTTGTCATTTTCATATCAAGCCCTCATGATCATGTGATTATCAATTTAGCAGGCAAAAAGAAGAACAGATCCAAGTATAAGCACTGCTATTCCCAATATTCTGTATGTCAGAAGCGATCTTTCGCGGTACCAGGCAAGCATCTTTGTCAGGTTTGCATAGGGAAGCGTAAAAATGCATACACCGCCGAGTACTATTAATATACCGAGCGTCATTATAAAGCCGTAGAGCCTCGCATTACCGGCCGAGGCAATCAATAAAGAACCCATTATAAGCCTCAATACTCCGACGGTGTAGAGCCTTGCCTTTATACCGTCGATGTAATCTATGATCCTTCTTACAACATCCGGATTAATAACAATCGCCCCGCCCAATGCAAGGAATATAATACCTATTAAATTTATCGGCCATCTCATTTTTTTATCTCCCTCTTACCCATTACTAATATTATGTTCTATGTGCTATATTATACACTAAAGAGATTAAAAATCAAATCAAAAAAATAGCCCGGGTTAAAAAACCCGGGCTAACAAAAATGGAGCACCGATCTACTCTCCCACACAGTTGCCCGTGTAGTACCATTGACCCAGAGAGGCTTAACTACTGTATTCGGAATGGGAACAGGTGTTTCCCTCCCGGCATGGGCACTCCAAGATTTAAAACTAACTGCATTAAAGAAGGCATCGAATATAGCTTATGAAGATAAGCTAATGGTCAAGCCTCTACGACAGATTAGTATTCCTAAGCTAAACCCGTTACCGGGCTTACACCTGGAACCTATCGACCTTGTAGACTACAAGGTGTCTTCGTCCACCCGAAGGTGGAGGGATATCCATTCTTGAGGGGGGCTTGGCGCTTATATGCTTTCAGCGCTTATCCTTTCCAAACGTAGCTACCCAGCTAATGCCACTGGCGTGACAACTGGAACACCATTGGTTTGTATGTCCCGGTCCTCTCGTACTAAGGACATATCCTCATCAAATATCCTACACCCACGACAGATAGGGACCGACAGATTTGTTACTCTTACCAATTGGTAAGGGATTGGTCATTTCTGACAATCTCTTGCTATCGCTAGCAAGCTCGGACTATATCTTTATTGCTTACAGCAAATGTTCGGCGTTTAGTCTCTGAGGGGTCTAATGACGAGATTATTTGGTTTAAGGAGGTTTTTCTATATTTGCCATTTCCGTACATTGAAAAGGCAATTTTTACTATTTTAAGCAGTCCTTTCTTTTTTAAATGTTTTTTGTCTTCGACCATCTTAATCACTTCAGCAAATTTTTCAAAATCTTTTTGCTTGGGCGATCGAAATGGATATTTCTCAAAGAAAGGAACTACCTTCCTTAACAGATCCTGTTGATTTCTTACAACCAGTACGTAGGTTTTATCGTTTGAATTTCTATGATTTGGTTTTATGTATCCACATCCCAAAACTTTTTTCATGTCGTTCAATATTGAGATTTTATCATAGTTTTGAGATACATGAAACTCACAATATACCTGCCATCCGGTTGAAAGCACATTTCTTTTGTGAATTCCAACATGAAATGTACCTTCTCCATCAACAAAACCCGCCAAATAATTACATAATTTCTCGTCTAGACTTCCCTGCTGATTATCTGCACTCATATATTGTCACTCCTCTAATCTAGATTTTAACAGATTTTGCAGTTAAAATCAAATCGATGAGTAATATGAGATGCTCAGACGTTCCAGCATACAGCCGAATTTATAGACAGCAAACGGTCATTATCACTGTCTTACGACGTTCTGAACCCAGCTCACGTACCACTTTAATCGGCGAACAGC
>CAYVIU010000062.1:0-8244 GCA_964451625.1 uncultured Planctomycetia bacterium
GTAAGAGAAAAAGTCGCAAAATATCTCCTTTTCCAGGGCAAGCTCGCCGCAGCCGAATATTACTCCATTACTACTGATGAACCGGTCCTACTCTACGGCATTGAAGACAAGGCCTTATATAAGCAAAACGTTGCATTATTCCAATCCAGCATAAAAGACAAGGATAAACACCTTAAGAACGCCTCCTCGCTTATAAAGGCCCTCTCGAAGCTGGAAGGCAGGGTTTATAGCAAAGAACTAAAACTTTTGAATAAAAATTCAAGCCTTTACAGAGAAGGCAGTATCTCTTTTAATAAATATTGGCCGTATTTAAAAGATTTAGCTGATAAAAACAATATAAGCCACACACATTATGAAAATCTCAATAAGCTTATTTCCACAGTTGAACTTGAAGGCAAAATCGATTTTGATAAGACAAACACTGAAAGAGAGCTTTTGATAGAAGAACTAAAAAAATATCTCAGCAAAAAAGAGCTTAAAGACCTGATAATTAAAGCTATAAGTTTCAAAGACTCTAAAATAACCCCCAATGAGTTTTATAACTATCTAAACGGCCTGGCAGAAACCCATAACATAGAGCCAGGTGGATATAAGAATCTCTATCAATACACCGAGTATGTAACACTATACGAAACCCTTGATATAATATCCCTGCACCACGAGATAACCGCCTTTGAAAGTGATATAAAGGCCTTTTTATTCAAGACAGAAGATGAGAAGAGATTAAACACCCTGAGCTATGAGGCACAGCTCATAAAGGAGCTCTTCAGCCTGGAGCTTACTAACGGCCGCCTTAAATATCTCTTAGAAAACCTCCCTAACCTCAATCCAGAGCGTTTCATATCATTCATAAAAATACAATATAAAACCCATTCACTAAGGCATGAACACTCTTATGACATTGCAGAACTTTTTGATACAATAAAAGAGGCAGTGAAGTTTTACCAGGTTGCCCTCAAAAGAGATGAAAAAATAGCAGAGAACACACTTAATGCAATGAGGGAGAAGCAAACCAAAATTACAGCCCTTGTTACAGGAGGATTTCACACAGAAGGCATACTTAAAGTATTAAATGATAATGATGTTTCAACACTCGTAGTCCTTCCTCAGTTTGACACAGAAGGCGAAAAACGCCCCTATGCCACGATCCTTTCAAAAAGAAACACAGATCAACTCGCACATCCTTCCTTTGTAGACACAAACCAGGCCGGCTATACACCTCAAGAGACAAGGGAGCACGTTGTAAGGCGTAGAATCCAGCTTCCTATAGCCTTAAAGATCAATCAGGCAATAGAAAAAGGCAGGATAAGGCCTGAAAGAGAAGGGGACTTAAAAGAGTTTGTGAGGACAAGAATCACAGGCCAATGGCTTTTTAAAAGAGACAATAACCTGAAAGGGCTTGTGAACGAAAACCTCATGAGAACAAGTACGCTGGAACAGGGCCTTATCCTTACACAGAGAGATTTTAGAAAACTTTTAATGCGTAATACAACCTGTATGCTTAATCCGGATGGCACGCTATCCGTAACAACAAATGACATATCCACCACCTTCAGCTTTTCCCCGGATGGCTCTATAGGTATAGTTAAAGAAAAACCATTTTTACGCACCTCGCCCGCGGAAGCTACAGTAGATACAACCCTATTAAAGAATGCGCTAGAAAAGGTAGGGGCTGAACTGGCCGCGAACAACAGGACGATAAAAAATCTGTCAATAATACTGGCTGGCAGCGCAGGGCTGCTTTCCACTGTGGCGGAGGCAGTTCCTGTAGATAAGATTGGCAATGTCGATGTGGAACTTTATGTCAATGGTACGATACGGCTGAGGCCGCTTATGAGCGAACTGAACCATGCCCTTAATGCAGCATTAAAAGGTACAAATATGGCAATAGCAGGCCTTGATGTGGAAGAATCGTTACCGCATATAAACGGCACTTTATTGATTGACACACCCAGGGGGCAGAAAAGCTGCGATATAGTCTTTATTGTCCGCTACTCGAGTGAGGAAATGGATGCCGAAGAGATAGGGCGCAGGCGCAAGGCGGTCCTCAAAGAACGATTTAAAAGGGCCGATGGCATGTTCTGGAGAATGGAAAGGTCCGCTAAAGGGACCAGCATGGTTCCGAGGGGCATAGAAGAACGTGATGACCCGCGTAAATATATCATCCGCTATCTGACATACGAGTATTACTTCGGTGTTGAAGATAGAATAGAGTTTATGAAATATGCCAGAAAATTCCTGGAGGCTGAGGGAAGCCATTACAGAGAACTCATCGGGGAAATCAGGGAAAACAGGAGATTTGCGATTTTAACCGACCACATCGTTGGCCACGAAATCTACACAGGGGACAAGCCTTATGATACAATGCCCGAGCCGGAAGAGGCATTGGCAGGAGTCCGGGGCATGATGTTGGTATCCGGATTATTACATGCTAGATTCCAGCCATCTGACGAAGGATTTGATCTTCTTGATCTTCAGCAAAGATTGGCCAGATATTATAGAGGCATTCTTACTGATGAAAAATTCCAGCTTCTACTCGATCAGTTCGCGGCATTACGTGAGCCTATTTCCGGGCTGGAGGAGTTTATACAGGCAAAAGTATTAGACCACCTTTCTGAGATAGCCGAAAGGCTAAAGTCCTCGCCAAAGCTGGCCATGCAGGTTATAGAACATCTTGAGGAACTAAGGGATATGCATAAGGAAGACAAGGCCGAAGCCGAGTTTGTTGAAAAAGTACTTGCTGAACTCTCAACCCACAGCTCCCCCGCAGAAAACATTACACTCGATGACCTGGACTTATCCCAGCAGAAAATCCATGGGAAGGGGAGGTTCGGTGTTATATATATCATTCCCCATAAGGAAACAGGTCAGCCGTATGCCGTAAAACGCCTCAAATTAAATAATGATGCCACAGAGCCCGAACTTCGACACATGGCTCAATACACACTGTCGCTTTCTGATCAACATGGTGAATTGGCAAAGGAAGGCTTCATGCCTCTTTGTTATTCAACAGGAACATGTTCTGCTGAGCAAGGCAGGATAATTCCTGAGACAAAAGGGCGGAGGGCTTATCCATATATAATCATGGACTATATCCCCGGCGATAATTTATTGGAATTAGTGAAAGAGATAGAGAAACTGGGCGGAAACAGCGATGATGTATTACGTAGAAAATTAAATATGGCCCTTTCCACAGCAAAGACAGTTTCAGTATATCATGAACACGGATTATTAATTAAGGACTTAAAGCCAACAAATATCATAGTACGCCCTGATTTCAGAGTATGCATAGTTGATGCAGATGGTATTGTACCGCTTGAATATAATTGGGCAGAGGACCCTGATGAAATCCCTGAGATAGTCAAACGATCACATACCCCTAACTATGCAGAGTCTAAAACACCATTTATAACAAGTATTTTTAATGTTGCCCAGGCACAAAGGCTGTTTGACAAGCGGTGGGATATGTATAGTTTTGGAATTACACTTCTTGACATGCTGGATCATAGTCTTTTAGAAGGTGAAGCCACAGAAGCCGTAGTAGGGCTGGTTTCACAAGAAGCGTTCGATCCCGTGGCTGAACATGCCCGCATCCAAAGGCGCATAAGGGAATATGTAAAAGAAATGGCTGACGGCCCCCAGGGAGTTCTTCAAGACCAGCGGGGAGCGTTTCTCTTGGAAGTGTACCGTATTATAGGTAAATGTATTCACAAGGACCGAGGCGAGCGCTACGAGACAATGGACAAAGTTATAGAGGACCTCGAGGCCTGCAAAAAACTCCTCCCCGAAATTCGCAAAACCTCGCCCGCAGCCGAAGACCTTATAGCCACACATGGATTCGCACCCAATTATGGCACAAATAATATCCTGCTTGATATTGTAAACAGCCCTCCATCAGATAAGAAGGACAGGCTGCTGCAGATATTAGGCTTTAAGTCAAACCAAAGGGCTGGCATAGCCTCAAGAATAGAGGAAGATGGAAAGTTTGCAGATATCAATGCCATAGAGGATGTAGGCGGAATTGCAGAGGGCACCATAAGAAATGTCATATCCAGAATTAAGCTCAGTTTTAAATGCCAGAGCGAATATGGAAACGCCTTTGAAGATTTTATAACTCTGGCCCTTGCCATAAGTCTTGACATAGATTTTACCATGAGTAAGAGAGACATAATAAAAGGCGTTGAGGAAAAGATAAAAGATCATTTTATAAACCACAGAGACCTCTTAAGAAACAAGGAATTCTTAAATAATATGCATTCGTATTTTACTAACGATCCTCAGATTTTATTATCGTTTACCTATATAATAGCCTCCGAAATAAGGGCTGGCCCGCTAAAGCCTTTAGAATCCGAGGGCCTCTTTAATTTATTCATTGAGCTTTCTCTTCTTGATCAAAATATCCCGCCCAGATTTACCCCATCTTATAAATTAGCGGCAATACAGGAACTTGCCAGCCTGGATGTAAAGAGAATAATTCCAAATTTAATAATACAACTCGCATATTATCCTGAAAGAACAGAAGAAGATGATGATTGGTATGATGAATTGCGCAATGGCCTGTTTCGGGCCCTTGTAGGTCTGGCCGGGGAAGGTTCATTAAGCAATTTTCATGCGTTTATAAAGAAAACCGTCGAAAAACAAGTCCGGTATGCTGATCCACGGCTTGCAAGAGTTGCCATTGAAGCAGTGGCCGAGGCAAGGCCCGGGAGAAACAGCCTTGCTCAATTCCTGGATAAAGCCGAAGGCCACCCGAATGAATCCATAAAACAGTTAGTCAAAGACATCAGGGCCCGCGTTTATCCGCCGAAGGCTATCTTCGCAGAGATACCTGATACACGTAGGCGGACCTCGCCAGTTGAAATTAAAGAAGGCGATGCAATTATATGGAGGGCCACCAATTCAATAAATACTATACGTATTGTAAAAACAATAACAGGAAAAACACCAGGCAAGAGGATTTTTAGGCTCAGGTGTTATTATAAAAGAGGAATAGAACACAGAAAAATACCCGAGTTAGCTCTAGTCCGTCAGTTAACAGGGGACCAAATATACATAGTTAAACCAGGAGATACTATAGTTTACGGGGACGAGGACAGTGGCGACGAGAACATTACCAAGGTCAGAGTTGATAAAGTAGATGCAAACAATAACTGTATAATAGCTACTGCGCTTGACCAGGAAGGGCTGCCGGCCGGCAAAAGTGGAATAATAAGAGTTACGAGATTAACAGATGCTATAAATAGAGGTAGCTGTAAAATAAATCACGAAGGCTCGGAAACCGAGCCAACAACCGCTCAAGAAGAAGTCTCAGAGGTGCCAGAAGGCTTGGAAACACTACCGGAAAGAATTGTGGTAATACCTGCTGCCCCGGAATCGAAAAGGCAATCACCGCTTCCTTACCATGATCTGAATACGCTAGGGTTCGCATTGGAAAAAAGCGGTGTTATTGTAGATGCCAGCCATGCTATATGGGAGCCTACGGAGGCTGTTATAAAAGGCAGGGTTTGGGCTGTTATACCGCTTAATCTTAATATAGATAGCAAGGTCTTGAGAGTTCTTAAGGATTTCTATGAATTAGCCAATTGTGATCCCAAAACCGGAATAATGCGCGAAAACACTCCAATAAAACTTCTTCGAGGAAGAGGAGGTGTAGGCTCAAACATACCATTAATGGACTGGTTTTCTGAACTGCCAGCCACAGTAAGTATAGGAGGTCTTCAATTTAGGCCTACACGCATTCCATTAGATAAGGAAAAAGAGATAGTCTATGATAACATTATAATTTATGATGAATTGCATGAAAGTAGAACCCCTATAAATCTAGAGGAATATATAATAGAAGTAAACCGCCATGAAGCACAATGGGCTATAGACGCACAACAAATAAGAAATCCTGAAAGGACCAGGTTAGTAAGAAACAACATTGCAACATGCCCTGTTATAATAGAAGAGCCCGAAGAAGAGGCTGAACCCAAGAAAAAGGCCCAGCCCAAGAAAAAACCCCGCGGCAAAGGCCGCACCTCGCCTGTAAGCGAAGGGCCTGTCCTGAAAGAGACGCTTGTAATGGTAATGCCGGATTTCTCTTATGAGTGCTTAATGACGCGCGGCATCTTTGATCCCAAAAACACTCTTTTAACCGATGAAATAGAGGACCGCAAAGCATTCTTTATTGTGGACAAAGGCATAGGTAAGGAGAGCATAGCTCAGCTCAGAGACTATATTGAGAATAGCAAAATTGATGCGGATACGCGCCAGAATATATTTATTGTCTCAGGCGGTGAAAGAGTCAAGAACGGCCTTTTAGGATTATTCTACACACTCTGGACAGCATTTCGGGCATGGCGCGCAGGCATTGACCGTGACTCCGTATTTGTACTTATCGGTGGAGGGGCAACAATTGACATGTCGGCCTTTTCCTCATCTATCTTTCACAGGGGTGTTGACCAGATAAAGGTCCCGACTACACCTCTTGCACAGGCTGACGCAGGAATCAGCCCCAAAAACGGCATCAACTTCTTCGGAATAAAAAATCTGCTCGGTACATTCTATCCGCCTCAGTGTGTACTCATAGACACACTTTTTTCAAAAACAACCCCCCGAACACTTATAAGTGATGCCCTTGCTGAAATAACAAAGGTTACCTTAATAAAGGATGAACCGGGTTTTGAGTACCTGAAAAATAATTACAGGACACTCCTTTACCTTTCAGAAGTGCTTAAGGCAAAGGAATTAAATGAGGAACAGCTTGAAATTGCTGAAGAATTAATATGGCTCTCTGTTCAAAACCACCTTGAGCAGATACAAACTAACCCTTACGAAAAAAGAGACCCTAAAACAGGCTATCTCACAAAGCCGCTTGACTACGGCCATGCAGAAGCACACCGCCTTGAAATGCTCACTCACAATCGCCTCTCACATGGCCAGGCAGTAGCCATCGGCATAGCCATATCTTCACACATATCCATGCAGAGAGGTTATATTACAGAGGATGAATTTGACACCATTATCCAATTACTCCGTGGTGCACGCCTTCCTACATATGACCGCGCAGCCACAGTCAAAGGTCTCTGGCCCGGCTACGAACAATTCAGACAGCACCTGGGCGGTGACCTCGCAATCACCCTCTTAGACGGTATCGGTGGAAAGCAGGAAGTAGGCGACATCACCCGCGAAGAGCTCGGCACAGCCCTCATCCATCTCCGCACCTCAGCCATGAGTGAAGAACCTCCTCTTAGCAGTATACTACCTCGCAATGCACATGAAGCTGGAAAGATCAAGCAGTCTTTAGAGTTTCTCATAGGAGTTAAGACGCCATTAAAAGTAGCCATGGTTATCCCCATGTATAACAATGCGGGGCTGGAAGACGCATTTAAAATAAAGGTAGAACAGCTTCAGGCTCTGAAAAGGGCAAACCCGCTTTTTGAATGGCAGATCATTGCAGTGGATGACGGCACACCAGGCGCTTCTTGCGCATGGTCCATAAAGACACTTTGGGAAGAAATCCGTACAAAATATGCCTCCAGGGGAGAGGAGCTTGATCCAAATCAGATAGTAGTAGAAATACTCACCCCGCAGGAGAAAAAAGACTTAGGTTCCAGAAAAGGCGGGGCCGTACTTCGTGGGTTTAAGAAGGCACTGGCCCTTGATAAATCAATCTTTTATATAGGCTATACAGACGTCGACACCTCTGTAAACTTAATGACCCTGCCGCTTCTTATTAAACCTATCTATGATAGTAAAGCCGATGTGGCCATTGGTTCCAGATGGTGTACCGGCGCTAAAGCGAATGATATGTCTCTTTTCGGGACAGCCTCAAGCAGGGCATACAATTGGATAGTCCATACATTATTAAAACCATTGAGGAAGTTTTATGATACGCAAAGAGGCTTTAAACTGTTTGAAAGAGGTGTGATTGAAGAGATCCTGCTCCTTGCCCAGGACAGAACACTTGCCTTTGACACAGAACTCTTGCTTCTGGCAGACCGAGCCGGACACAACATCCGTGAAGTAGGAATTTCCTTCTTTGAATCACGCCAGCCCCGTACCTTTAGTACAATTTCTGAAGCCCCGAATATGCTCAGAAGCCTTTTGTCGCAAAGACAACGATTACTCCGCACCTCGCCGGTGGAAGAAGAGAACCAATCTCATAACCCCCTCCAACCTAATCAGGTTAGATTTAAAGGGGTTGTTATGCTAATATGGCTGGAAGGTTATTATCTTCTTTCGCTTGTCAAAAGTTATCTT
>CAYVIU010000063.1:0-8207 GCA_964451625.1 uncultured Planctomycetia bacterium
TTGGGCCCCTGTAGCTCAGATGGATAGAGCACAGGTTTCCTAAACCTGGTGTCGCCCGTTCGACTCGGGCCAGGGGTACCACTAAAAAAATTGGCTGACGCCGTTCAAATATATGTATTACAGTATAAAGCATACAATTAAGAAGTATTATATGGTAAATAAGGGAGACAGGGTGCTCGTGTGTGTCTCCGGGGGGCCGGACTCTGTGTTTCTTCTTAGGGCTCTTGATTCCTTAAAGAGGGAACTCGGCATAAGGCTTTTTGTGGCAAACCTGGATCACGGCCTGCGGGGGAGTGCATCAAAAAAGGATTCGGATTTTGTAAGGCGCCTTGCCTCTAAAATGAAATTACCCATCTTTCATGAGAAGCTAAGCTTCGGCAAATTTAAAAACAAAAAACTCTCCACAGAAGAAAACTTGAGAGGCGCACGCTATGAGTTTTTCAAGGAAGCTGCAAAGAAGCTAAACACAAATGTAATTGCAACCGGCCACACGCTTGATGACAATGCAGAGACACTGCTTATGCGGATTATAAAGGGCACTTCGCTCAAAGGCCTGGCCGGGATTCCACCTGTCAGGACACTCGGCAGATTTAAGGTAGTGAGGCCCCTGATTGAGACTGAGAAAAAAGACATCCTTAAGTTTTTAAAGGCAAAAAAAATCACCTTCAGGACAGACCGCACAAATCTCGACGAGAACTTTTTCAGGAACAAGACAAGAAAAAAGCTCCTGCCGTATCTATCAAAATATAATCCCCGTATAAAGTTCACCCTTGTCAACATGGCAGAGGGTCTGAGGGAAGACCTCGATTATCTCAACACCCATCTTGATAAATCCAAGAAGGGTACAATCAAAGGCGGCAGGAAAAGCATATTTATTAATTTAAGAGACCTTGTGGTGCAGCCGAAAACACTCCAGAGAGAGATTATGCGCGATGCACTCACAAAGAGCGGGGCAAACATAAAGAAGCTCGGCTACCGTCACTGGAAGGAATTACGGGAATTTCTTAAGTTTAAGAGAAAAGGGCAGTCGATTGACCTGCCCGGCGACATCAGGATTACAAGAAGTGACAATACAATCTCCCTAAAACGCAGAAACCTTAAGAAAAGGCCTCTTAAAAAGTTGCACTAATGCCCCTATTATGATATAATTAAGTTTTATAAAGGGAGAGAACATGGATATCAAAGACCAAAAGAAAGGCCCTCAAGGCAAATCGCCCAAGAAGAAGGACAACAAAAACTTAGTCATCTGGCTCCTCGTGATAATGGGTGCGCTCTACATTTTAAGGCTTTCACCTTCGACACTCAACCCGTCCTTAAGAAGATTAAGTTATGGTGAGTTCTATGAGATGGTCAGGACCAATGACGCTACGGGTACTATTGTCCAGGCAGCCAAGAGTGACGGCATGATTGAAGGAAGTTTGAGTGACGGTTCAACCTTTATTGTAAATATACCCCAGGATGACCCGGATCTTATAAAGATCCTGCGCACAAACGTAACCAATTTTGATATAAAACCTCCCAAGGTATGGATGAATCTGCTTATTTCATTCGGCCCGCTTCTTTTGTTCATAGGCTTTTTATGGTTTATGTACAGGGGCGCTGCCCAGGGAGGGGGAAGGATATGGTCTTTCGGAAAATCCCGCGCAAAACAGGTCATAGCCGGAAAGAAAAAGATCACATTCAATGACGTCGCAGGCGTAGACGAGGCAAAAGAAGAACTTAAAGAACTTATAGAGTTTTTAAAAGACCCTAAAAAATTCCAGCGCCTTGGCGGAAAGATGCCCAAGGGCGTTTTACTTTTAGGCCCGCCGGGCTGCGGAAAAACTTTGCTTGCAAAAGCTGTCGCGGGCGAGGCAGGAGTGCCGTTTTTCAGTATTTCAGGATCAGACTTTGTTGAGATGTTTGTCGGGGTCGGTGCCAGCAGGGTAAGGGATTTATTCGAGCAGGCAAAGCGCTCCGCAAAATTGGCTCAAAAAGGCTGTATCATATTTATCGATGAAATCGATGCGGTGGGAAGGCAGAGATTCGCCGGGATCGGCGGAGGCCATGATGAAAGAGAGCAGACACTGAATGCCCTTCTGGTTGAGATGGACGGCTTTGATACCCAGGAAGGCGTAGTGCTTGTTGCCGCAACAAACCGGCCGGATGTCCTGGACCCCGCACTTTTAAGGCCGGGTAGATTTGACAGGCATATTGTTGTGGACAGGCCCGACATCCTTGGCAGAGAAGCAATCCTTAAAGTTCACATCAAAAATATAAAAATTAATCCAGGAGTCGATCTTAAAAGAGTGGCAAAACAGACACCCGGGTTTTCAGGGGCAGATATTGCCAATCTTGTAAATGAGGCAGCAGTCCTCGCCGCAAGGAAAAATAAAAAGGCTGTGGACATAGAAGATCTTGAGGCTGCCGTAGAAAGGGTTATAGCAGGGCCGGAGAAAAAGGCAAGAGTCATAAACAAACAGGAGAGGAACATAACCGCTTACCATGAAAGCGGCCACGCGCTTCTGGCACTTTTTGTACCTGATGCAGACCCTCTTCACAAGGTTTCCATATTGCCGCGCGGAATGGCATTGGGGTACACACTTACGCCTCCGACAGAAGACAGGCATATCTATACCAAGAAAAAGATTATGGCCGGGATAACAGTTGCCTTGGGCGGCAGGGTGAGCGAAGAAATTATTTTTAATGAACTCTCCTCGGGCGCGCAGGCAGATTTAAAGGTTGTCACCAGTCAAGCCAGAAAGATGGTCACCAGATTCGGAATGAGCGAGAAACTGGGCCACCTTACTTTCGGGAAGCCTCATGAACATATCTTTCTCGGAAGAGACCTTGGCGAAGAAAGAAACTACAGCGAAGAGACCGCCCGCGTAATAGACCAGGAAGTCCGGAAGATTGTAGACGACTGCTATGCCGCCGCGAAAGAAACACTAACAAAAAATAAAAACAATCTCAAAAAACTCGCAGAGGCCTTGCTCGAAAAAGAAGTTTTGTATGAAGACGAAGTAAAAAAGCTCCTTGATATTAAAAGAGAAGATGCTAAAGAACCTGGCACTGCAAGAAAAAACAAAAAGCTCACTTAAAGTAGAAAAGCGCACACTGATAATGGGGGTATTAAATACAACCCCTGACTCATTTAGTGACGGCGGGCTTTTTCTGAATGAAGATGATGCCGTAAAACACGCCTTAAAGATGGTCAAAGAGGGTGCGGACATCATAGATATAGGCGGGGAATCAACAAGGCCAGGTGCAAAAGGTGTGGCCCTCGACGAAGAATTAGCGCGGACCATACCCGTCATCAAAAAATTAGCAGAAAAAACAAATGTGCTCATTTCCATAGATACTGCAAAGTCCGATGTAGCCCGAAAAGCACTTGAGGCCGGAGCGTCAATAGTAAACGACATAACAGGGTTAAAAGGCGATTCTCATATGGCAGAGGTGGCGGCGGAATTCAACGCAACAGTTGTCCTCATGCACATAAAAGGCACGCCGCGCACCATGCAGCAAAATCCCGTATACAAGGATTTAATAAACGAAATTATCAAAAGCCTCAAAGAATCAATCGAGATTGCAGAAACCGCAGGCATAGATAAAGACAAGATCATAATAGACCCGGGCATAGGTTTTGGTAAAACAACAGAACACAATCTTGAAATAATAGACCAGCTCGCGCGCTTTAAAGCATTAAAAAAACCCATTTTGATCGGCGTGTCCCGCAAATCATTTATCGGCAGTGTGCTTGATGTCGAACCGGACAAAAGGATCATGGGCACTGCATCAAGCTGTGCATTAGCAATTGCAAACGGTGCCGATATAATAAGGGTGCACGACGTATCCGAAATGAAACAGGTCACAAGAATGACAGACGCTATTACGAGAAGGGGGAGGTAATGGAGTATCTGCCTAGTTTTAAGGTAATAATCGAAATCCTTATACTGTGGTTTGTGTTTTACATGACCATCCTTTTTATTAAAGGGACAAGGACAGTCCAGGTATTGAAGGGCCTTTTGATACTCATGGCAATATTCCTGGTTACTCAGCGGCTGGGCCTTGAGACAATAAACTGGATACTTGCAAAACTCATCCCGATGTCAATCATCGCATTTTTGATAATATTCCAGCCCGAGTTAAGGCGCGGCCTGGCGCGGCTGGGCCAGTTTGGTATTTTCCCGGCAAAGGAACAGGTCATAGAGGATATAGCAAAGTCAGCTGTAGCACTCTCCAAGAAAAAAATAGGCGGCCTGATTGCCATTGAAAGGGAAGTCGGGCTTCGGGCATACATTGAAAGCGGTGTCCCGCTCGATGCAAAGGTCTCAAGCGAACTTTTGAACACCATATTTATGCCGAACACACCTTTGCATGACGGGGGAGTGGTTATCCAGGAAGACAGGATTATAGCGGCAGGCTGCCTTTTTCCGCTTTCCCAGGAGCCGCACATAACAAAGACGCTCGGCACGCGGCACCGCGCAGCGATAGGCCTCGCAGAGGAAACGGACGCCATTGTTGTTGTGGTTTCAGAAGAGACAGGCACAATATCTATTGCAGTAGGCGGCAGGCTTACGCGCGATTTAGACAGGGAGGAGCTCATCAAGAGCCTGAACAATTTATATAAACCCAAAAAAGAAAAGGGCACGTTTCTTGACTTCCTGGGAGGTGCCAGATGATGAATATAAAAAGATTCTTTCTCCATAACATAGGTTTAAAATTAATAGCACTCGTCCTGGCGATAGTAAGCTGGGTTTATATCGTCGGAGAACTCAGCAAGGCCACCCCTGAAGAGGCGGCCGCGCTTGAAAGGCTGCTTCCTTATAGGATGTCGGCAAAGTATATAGCGATCCAGCCGAATGTAACAGGCAAGCCCCGCGAAGGTTATGAAATCCAGATTGATCTCATAAGCGTGATGCCTGAAGGGATAATGGTGGTAGGGCCCAGGAGCCTTCTGGACAGGGTTACTTTCGCAAAGACAGAGCCAATTGACATAAGCGACCATGTAAAGACATTCACAAAAGACATATCCATAATGCCGCTTGCAAAGGGCTTAAGTGTTAAAGAAAAAATCGTAACAGTAACAGTCCCAATAGAAGAGAAGTAAGAGAGTTTTTGTTTTGCCTAAACTTGGCGTAAATATAGACCATGTTGCTACAGTAAGAGAAGCGCGCCGCACAATTGAGCCGGACGTTATAGAGGCTGCAAAGATTGTGGAGGATGCGGGGTGCGATTCAATAGTCGTACATCTGAGGCAGGACCGCCGCCACATACACGACGCAGACGTTGAAAAACTGCGCAAAACGGTACGCACGCGGCTCAATCTTGAGATGTCCTGTGCGTCAGAGATAGTTGATATTGCCTGCCGAATAAAACCTGACCAGGCCACGCTTGTTCCCGAAAAAAGGAAAGAGCTTACCACGGAAGGCGGGCTGGATGTTGTAAAAAATAAAGATGCGGTAGGCGGTGTAATAGAAAAATTAAAAAAACACGGCATAATAGCGAGTTTGTTCATTGATCCTGAAGAGGCACAGATAAAGACATCAAAAGAGCTGGGTGCTGATTCCGTAGAACTGCATACAGGCGAATATGCCAATGCCAAAGACGAAAAAGAGGCTGCAAAACACCTCAAACGCCTTATCGAAGCTGTAAAATTCGGCCTTGGCATGAAACTTGTAGTGAATGCAGGCCACGGCCTTACCTATAATAACGTAGACCGGGTGGCCCGGATAGAAGGTGTGGAAGAGCTCAATATCGGCCACTCCATTATATCCCGCGCAGTGCTGGTAGGGCTCGAGAAGGCTGTAAAAGACATGTTAGGGCTTATAAAATGATCATAGGTTCAGGTGTAGACATAGTAGAAGTGGCCAGGATAAAGAAAGCCGTCAAGAAATGGGGCGAGGGCTTCATAGAAAAGGTCTTCACAAAAAACGAACTTGCCTATTCCCATAATAAAAGATACGCCTATCAGCATCTTGCCGCAAGATTTGCTACAAAAGAAGCAGTGCTTAAGGCATTCGGCGGGGGCTGGCTGAGGACGCTTCCATGGAAGGACGTGGAAGTCATAAACGACGGCTCAGGCAAGCCCAACATTAAACTTCACGGCGAGGCAAAGGTATTAAAGAAAAAGAAAAAAATCAGTCATATTGTAATAAGCATCTCACATACAAAAAATTACGCAGTCGCAAGCGCAATATTGGAAAAATAAAATGGTAAGGGCCTTGGTAAAAAGAATAAAAAAGAGGGCGCGCGATGCCCACAAAGGGGATTACGGCCATGTCTTTGTAATTGCAGGCTCCCCCGGCTTGACAGGGGCGGCATATCTTGCTAGTATGTCTAGTCTGCTTTCAGGAAGCGGTCTCGTAACACTGGGAATACCCAAAAGCATTAACGAAATAATGGAAGAGAAGCTGACCGAGGTTATGACGCTACCTCTTTCAGAGACAAAAGACAAGACATTGAGCCTTGCCGCTCTTTCTAAGATAAAAAGTTTTTCGAAAAAGACAGATGTCCTCGCCATAGGCCCGGGCCTATCAAGAAATAAGGCTACAGCCGGGCTCATCAGAAAAATAGTTACCACCTCTAATAAGCCTATAGTCCTGGACGCAGACGCTATAAATGCATTTGAAAAGAAACAGGATTTACTTAAAAAGGCAAAGAACACAATTGTCGTAACACCTCACCCGGGCGAGATGTCGCGCCTCACAGGAGTCAGCACAAGGATTATTCAGAAGGACAGGGTAAAGGCCGCCGTAAAGCTTTCGAAACGCGTAAAGTGCATAACCGTCCTTAAAGGAAGCCGCACAGTAGTGGCAAACCCAAAAGGGGAAGTATACATCAATGAAACCGGCAACCCTGGCATGGCCACCGGCGGGGTAGGGGATATCCTTACAGGCATGGTGGCAAGCTTTATCGGGCAGGGCATAGAACCTTATGGCGCAGCGAAACTGGCAGTGTATCTCCACGGCAAGGCCGGAGATCTTGCCGCGCGCGAAAAAGGGAAGATCTCCCTGATCGCAACCGATCTTTTAGATAAGTTACCGGTTGTATTCAAGAAATTATAAGCTAGCGTAGCTCAGCAGGCAGAGCACCTCACTTGTAATGAGGATGTCGCCAGTTCGATTCTGGCCGCTAGCTCCAGTTTGTGGTATAATAGTATATACGTTCCTTAATAAGCATGTTGTGTGGGCAGGTGCCGGAGCAGCCAAACGGACCAGACTGTAAATCTGGCGGCCTATGGCCTACGAAGGTGCGAATCCTTCCCTGCCCACCACTTATGCGGGAGTAGTTCAATGGTAGAACGGTAGCCTTCCAAGCTACACACGTGGGTTCGATTCCCATCTCCCGCTCCATGCAGCTTCCTATATAGGGGACACTTCTCCTCACAAATCTGGGACACTTCTCCTCACGATTTGAGAACCGTCCCTAACCTCTTTATCCTACTCAAAAAGCTGACTTTTTGAATCCCTAAAAAAATTAAAAAAAGACTTGACAGGAAATTCTGTTGTGGTATAATCGAAATCCTGTATCCCTAGGAAAGTGAAACTTCTCCTACAGACAGGAAATATGACCGAGACAAGCACAGTTATAACAAGTTACAGGAATGGAAAATCCGCACACGAAATTGCGGAATATTTAAATGTTTCCACTAGTACTATTATGTCTATATTAGATAAGAATGGTGTGAAACGCCGTTCGCACAGCCATGCCGCGTACATCAAGAGCAACCCGTCGGGAGATCCGTTCCTGATAGAGAGCAATTTAACGCCCGAAGAAGACCATCTCAAGGCAATGGCCTTAGGATTATATATAACAGAAGGCAATCTTAAGAATAAAAACTCCATAAAATTTACGAATTCCAATCCTGCAATTGTAAAGATCTTTGTTAAGTTTTTGAAAGTGATTTGCGGAGTACCGGCTGAGAAGATAAGGGCATCGCTCATAGTCTACCCTGATGTCTCAAGAGTAAAGGCCAAAGACTTTTGGACAACCTTTCTTGATATACCCAAAAAGCAGTTCACAAAGACAACTGTTCTAAGAAAGAGAAACAACCACAGCACAAAGAAGCACTCTGAATACGGCACCGTGACAATCTATGTGCACAATTCAAAGCTCTTAAAAATTATCAAGGGATGGTTAAAGGAATATGCCCTTGTAGCTCAGTTGGTAGAGCACATCCATGGTAAGGATGGGGTCGCCGGTTCAAATCCGGCCGAGGGCTCCAC
>CAYVIU010000064.1:0-8199 GCA_964451625.1 uncultured Planctomycetia bacterium
GTAGTCGGGGACACTTCTCGCTTCAAGTCTGGGACACATCTCCTCACGATTTGAGAACCGTCCCTAAGTATTAGACTAAGTATTAGAAGTTATCGGTAAAGGCGTTGGTAGAGCTGTTGTATGTTAGAGTAAAGCCAGCCATGGTACCACCAGCTATGCCGCTGCATACTGCAACATAGGTTGCGCCGCCTGAGTTCAGTGTTATGGCAACATTGCCTGAAAAATACTCTCCGTTGAGTTCCGCTGCACTTAGGCCGAGCAGAGATAAGCTGTTTGTATATACACCGCTTGTTGCATAATAGACTCTTTCAGCGGTCTTTACAGTCGCGAGAATGGCGTACGCCTCTGTAGCCTTTGCCCGCCTTACATAAGAGTTGATGATAGGTATTGACACAGTCGCCAATATAGCCACGATCAGGAACACCACCACGAGCTCTATTAGAGTCACACCTTTTTTGTTAAGTTTTTTTCTCCACATCATTTTGACTCCCCTCCTTCGTTAATATTGCTATAAGTACATCAGAGACTAAGGGGTAATTTCACCATCGTTAAGATCACCGTTAGAGTTCATGGAGACCCAGCGGCCGTCAGCAACTGAGTCTGCTACGCCGTGAACAACAGCCGTAAAGTCAGAGGCGTCTACATTCTCAAGGCGATTGAACTCATAATACCTGCCAGATACGTCCTGTGCCGTAATAAGGTCTAAATCGGCCAGAGTGTCGGCATACGTCTGATGTTCTACAAAATAGGCGGCCTGGGCCGTACGTATGGTACCAAGTATATTATGGGCCTCGGTCGCTGCTGCACGCTGGACGAATCCCCTCATGAGAGGTATTGCCGCAGCTGCCAAAATCGCTACAATTATAAAAACTACGATAAGTTCAATGAGCGTTACACCTTTTCTGTTCATACCATCTCTTTTTCTGTGTATTAACATCCATTATAAGTATACACCAAAATCCTTATAAAGTCAAGGCGGCAACCTGCCTATTTCATTACTAACGTAACCCATCTAACGTCACGAGGTTATGGAGATTGCGCCGATACAATGCCTTATATAGCCATGAAGGAAACTAGCTATAATAATTATTAACATTCACTAGAATTTCATTATAAGGCCCATTTTAAAGAGCGGTAAATAGAGGGCAACTATGGCTACTCCCACCATAGCACCCAGCGTAATAATCAGTATCGGCTCAATGTATGTCATTAACATTCCTACAAAGATGTCTATCTCGGCTTCATAGATTTCAGAAGTCTTTTCTAACAGCTCAGGCAGAGATCCTGATTCCGCGCCCACAGTTGCCATCTGGAGCATGAGCGGCGGGAAGACCCCTACCCTGGCCAGGGCCGTGGGTATTGTTTCCCCTTCCATTACCAGGACACTGGCCTCGCGCGAGGCCTCTTCTATTGTAAGGCTGTTGGAGGTCCTGCCGGCCAGGAGCAAGGCCTCGGTAACAGCTACTCCCTGGTCCAGGAGCGTGGAAAGGGTTTTACAGAACCTGGTTGTAATGGTCTTCCTGATTATCTTGCCGAAGAGGGGGATTTTAAAAATCATTTTTTCAGAAAGCAGCCTGCCGCGCCTTGTGTGTTTCACAAAGAAGAATATAGAGAAAAATGATATTATACAACCGGCTGCAACAAAGAATATATGATTTATGATAAAAGTGCTGATATTAAAAATAGCGTTTGTAAGGGCGGGGAGCTCTGCGTCGAACTCTTCATAGAGTGATTTGAATTTCGGGAGTATAAACAAGGTTATAAAACCCATGGCACAGATAAAAAAGCCGAATACAAATAAGGGATAGTTTATGGCAGAGCGTATCTTTTTTGTAAACTTATATATGGATTCAAGGTAGACGCTCAGGCGGAAGAGCATCTTCACCATCGAGCCTACCTTTTCCCCGGTTTCTATCATGGCTATGAATAAGGGGATGAAGGCCTCAGGGTACTTTTTCAGGCTCTCGGAAAACATTACCCCCTCGCCCAGGTCCCTGCCTATGCTGCGCAGTGTGGCCTTGAACTTTTTATTTTCCACTTCTTCGGCAATGGTGTTTATGGCGCGGAGTATCGGCACCCCGCCCTGCAGCATTGAGGCCAATTGCTTGCAGAAGACAGCCAGCTCCAGTGTGTTTATTCTGGCCCTGCCTCCGCCGATCCCGCTGACAGACTTCAGTAAAGACCGGCCTCTTTCCTCCATCTCTTCAACGTAGACAACGGTGAGATTCTGTCTTTCTAATTGGGTGACGAGGGCCTCCCTGGAGGAAGCTGTTCTCCGGCCTGTTATGGAATCACCCGAAGCATCTATTGCTTTATATACAAAATCAGGCATATAGCTTATAGAACCTTTTCGATAAAGGTAACCTTTAATACCTCTTCAATAGTCGTAAGCCCCGCATTAACCTTTTCAAGGCCTGCATGGAGAAGGTTTTTCATTCCGAGCCTTATGGCAAGGCGTTTTAATTCGTCCTCGCCGGAACCCTCAAGGATCTTCTTTTTTACTTCTTCTGTTACCGTGAGGACTTCAAAAATGCCGATTCTGCCTTCATAGCCTGTGTTGCCGCATTTTTTACAACCGGTACCCTTATGGAAAGAGATATTTTTCAGGTCTGCTCCGAGCCTGTCTTCAAGGCCTGCCAGGGCGGTTTTGGTCAGGGTTATTTTTTCTTTGCAGTTGGGGCAGATGCGGCGTATGAGCCTTTGCGCTACGACAAGGCTTAAGCAGGCAGTGATTAAATAAGGCTCAAGCCCCATGTGTATAAGGCGGTATACAACGCCCGGGGCATCGTTTGTGTGTATTGTGCTCAGGACCAGGTGGCCGGTAAGAGATGCCTTTACGGCATTTTCAAGGGTCTCAAGGTCTCTTATCTCTCCTACCATTATTATGTCAGGGTCCTGTCTCAGGACTGTCCTCAAGCTTGATGCGAATCCTAAGCCTATGGCAGGCTTGATCTGAATCTGATTAATGCCTTTTAACTGATATTCCACCGGGTCTTCTATGGTGACAATGTTTTTTTCCGGTTCATTTATATAGTTTAACGCCGAATAAAGCGTGGTGGTCTTGCCGCTTCCCGTGGGCCCGGTTACGAGGATCAGTCCATAGGGCTGTTTGAGGACATGCCTGAATTGTTTTATGTAACTTTGCTCTAGTCCAAGGTCCTCCATTTTTAGAAGCAGGCCGGTTTTGTCGAGTATTCTTAAGACGAGCTTTTCACCGAATATGGTGGGTGTGGAGGCCAGGCGCACATCGATTTCTTTACTGCCCGCATGAAACTTGAATCTGCCGTCCTGCGGAAGCCTGTGCTCTGCTATGTCCATGTTTGCCAGGAGCTTAATCCTTGTAAGGATAGCAGACTCCATTGCCTTTGGCGGCGGCGTGGCCTCCCGCAAGATGCCGTCCACTCTATAACGGATAGAAAGCTCTTTTTCGCGCGGTTCAATATGGATGTCACTGGCTCTTTGTTTGATGGCCTGCTCCAGGAGTGTGTCAACGAATCCCACGACGGGCGCCTTGGCGGCCTCTGACTCCATCTTTTTAAAGTCTACTTCAGGGGTGATGACTCTGCCGCCTCTCGCCTCATCTTTTTCCCTGGCCTTTAAATCAATAAAGTCATGGATGGATTTTTCAATATTATTTTCAGCATAAAACCTTTTTATTGCCTCTTCAATCTCTTTGGGCCGGCTGAACCAGCGTTCGATCTTATAGCCTGTTTTAATCTTTATTGTATCGAGCGCCACAATGTCAAATGGATTTGCCATGGCAACGTGGAGCTTATCGCCTGTGACATATACGCCTATGAGTTTAAAGTTTTTTGCCATTCTCTCGGGTATAAGTTTTAATACAGCGGGGTCTATCTGGTCCCGGGCCCTCAGGTTCATATAGGGTATCTTTAAATGCCGCTCAAGAAAGAGGACCATTAAGTCCTCATTTACAAACCCGCACTTTACTATGATTTCCCCTATGAGCTCCTTGGTCTTGCCTTTTAGTTTTGTCTGTTCCTTGATTGCGAAGGCAAGCTGCTCAGATGTGATAAGCCCTGCGTTTACCAGTTCTTCGCCGAGCAAGGTCTTCTTTTTCGGATGTTTCTTTTCCATAATATTAGTTCCAGCTTGTTATGTTTGGCGCTTCGTATACAGCAGTTATTGTTTCCCCGTTTGCAGTAGAGGTTATGGTGTGAACCGATCCTTGTGTTGCTATCTGTGTTTCTATATGGACATCGCCTGACCCGTCGTCATTCCAGCTAAGTCCCAGCGTATCCAGGTCAATATAAATATCTGATGCCCTGTGGGGCCATGATGCGCCAGTTTCCCATATACCGCGACGGATACCGAACTCTGCAAAGTAATAATTCTGCAAAGAGTCTATGTGTTGTGTAGACATTTGTGATAAAAGAAACAAAAAGTCATACAGGGCAAGTGCGGTTATGGTTATCAGGATCATAAAGACCAATGCCCACAACACATTTACAAGCCCATTTTTGTTGTTTTTTATTTTCATCCTATGGTGTCCTTGAGCCTATTACCCTGACGCTTTCATTGCCATTATTATATGTGCATGTAGCAGCAATAAGCCACCATCCGGTTAAAGGATCAGTATCTATAAGGTCCGGCCAGTCTCCGTTAGCCACATCATATGTTATTGTAAAATTCTGAGGTATATCCGCCTGGTTAATAGTACTTATTGGATGATTTCCCGCAGCCAGCAAAGGATCACCTATAGCCATGTTCATCAAGTCCTCTATCTGGGCATTCGCAAGATTTGTGGCAATAAATTTGTTTCGCATCTTGAGAATGCTTTTTCTTAACCGGCCGTGATAATCAAGTCCGACTAAAAGCATAATAGATGTCAAAACTATTGCTATCAGTGCCCCGGTTATAGTAAACCCTTTTTTATTGAACATTTGTTCTGCAATTCAGGTAAACTAGGTTATTAAATGGTGCTGTGTATGTCACCCTTATCTTGGTTGTACAGGGACCAGACTGGCCAACGGTCTGGCCAATGCCGTCAAAGATGGATTGTGTGTTTTCGAATGTATCTATTAGACTTCCGCTGGCTGTGAATGTGACACCACTAACAGTGTTATTATAGATGCCGATGGAGTTGGTATTAAAATCAAAAAGCTCCAGGCTTGAATTTGTTTGTCCAGCGTTTGTAATAAAAACGTAAGAGGCTCCGCGTATGTGTCGGGAGAGGGAATAGTTCAAGGCTGACCAGGAGAGGTTGTTATTCATGTCCTGCCTGCTGTTTTCTCCGGTATTAAGAATTGTAAGAATGACAAGGGTACCGGCAATAAATATAATGGCAGCGATTACAAGACCCACTACCATCTCCGGCATCGAAGTACCTTTTTTATTCATATTTACCTACCTCTAAACCTCTAAATAAACCTCTACTTCTAACTTCTAAAGACGTTTTCGAAATTAGCTTGGACACTGTCCCCGGTTTTCCTCACAACAGTGTATCCAGGTACACTGTCCGCTTCAAAAGCGGGTACAGTGTTGTGAGGGATTTTGAAAACGTCTTTGGTTTTCCATTAATATTTGATTAGTGAAAATACTGGATAACCCTTTAATTTCTCTATTCCCTTTAAGAATGTAAGCTCTATGAGAAATACTATTCCTACGATCTCGCCCTTCAGTTTTTTTACGAGTTCTATGGTTGCAGCGGTGGTGCCGCCTGTTGCCAGGAGATCGTCGACAATCAGGACCTTTTCGCCCGGTTTTATAGCATCCTGGTGCATGGTGAGTGTGTCCTGGCCGTATTCGAGGTCATATGTTACCTGGTAAGTCTTGTATGGGAGTTTTCCGGGTTTTCTTACCGGTATGATGCCTGTGCCCAGTTTATAGGCGAGCGCGGAGCCGAAGATAAAGCCGCGCGCTTCAACGCTTACGACATGGTCTATTTTCTTACCTTTGACACTTTCGGCAAGTTTGTCCACCGCCTCTTTGAAGCTGTTTCCTTCCTTTAAGAGGGTGGTGATGTCTTTAAAGATTATGCCCTTTTTCGGAAAGTCGGGTATGTCGCGGATCAGTTTTTTCAGGTCGCAGTGCGGCATATTATTTCTCATCCTTTCCTTTTGTCAGGGCCTCTTCCTGTTCTATTATGTGAACTTTTAGCTTTTTCATGGCCTGGTTTTCTATCTGGCGCACCCGCTCCCTTGTAATTCCGAAATGTTTTGCAGTATCTCTTAGGGTGTGGGTTATGCCGTCCTTGAGGCCGAACCTCAAGCTCAGGATCTTTCTCTCGCGCGGGGACATCTTGTCTTTCAGGAGTGTCTGTATCCTCTCGCGCTGGAGGAATGCGGCCGTCTCTTCCACGGCAGTGCCTATGCTCTCATCCTCGACGAGGTCGCCGAACTCCGCGCTTCCGCTGTCGCCTATGGGGGCATTAAGGGAGGCGATCTTTGTCATCATCTTGTTGAGCTGCTTCACCTTTTTTATGGAGACCCTCATCTTGCGCGCGACCTCTGCCATCCTTGGCCTCCTCTTTAGTTTGTTGAAGAGCTGCTCGGAGACCTTTTTGAATTTCATGATCATTTCCACCATGTAGACAGGGATCCTTATGGTCTTACCCTGGTTTGCGATGGCCCTTGTGATGTACTGCTTGATCCACCAGGCTGCGTAAGTGGAGAACCTGTAGCCGCGCTTGGGGTTATATTTTCCGACTGCCTTCATCAGGCCAAGGTTTCCTTCTTCAATCAGGTCCATGATGGGCACGCCAAGATATCCGTACCGCTTTGCGATATTTATAACAAGCCTCAGGTTGGAGCGGATCATCTTTTCCTTGGCGCGCTTGTTGCCTTTTTTGATTTTCTTGGCGAGATCGATTTCTTCCTGAGCGGTTAATAAAGGAATATCCTTTATCTCCTTCAGATATCTTTTTATTGCGTCCATATCAGGCCCTCTTTGTTTTTATTGCTGCCCGCGCTGCGGCAAGCCTTGCTATAGGGACCCTGAACGGAGAACAGCTTACATAGTTGAGGCCTATGTTGTGGCAGAACTCAACGGACTTTGTCTCTCCGCCGTGCTCTCCGCATATCCCTATCTTCATGCCCTTTCTCGCGGCCCGGCCCTTGGTTACGCCGATCTGCATGAGTTGTCCTACGCCTGTCTGGTCCACGGACTGGAAAGGGTCGTCCTTTAATACATCGTTTTCATAATAGTAGTAAAGGAATTTTCCGGCATCATCCCTTGAAAGGCCGAATGTTGTCTGTGTGAGGTCGTTTGTGCCGAATGAGAAGAACTCTGCTACGGTTGCGATTTCATCGGCTGTCAGGGCTGCGCGCGGGAGCTCGATCATTGTCCCGACGGTGTATTTTACCTTTACGCCAATCTTTTTCATTGCCTCTTCGGCTGTCTCGCGCACGATCTTTGCCTGCGCCTTAAGTTCGTTGACGTGGCTTACAAGGGGTATCATTATTTCGGGAAGGACCTTTTTGCCTTCCTTCTGCACCTCGCATGCCGCCTCGAATATTGCGCGCGCCTGCATTTGTGTAATCTCAGGATACAGCATGCCAAGCCTGCAACCCCTCAATCCCAGCATAGGGTTCATCTCTTTAAGGTGTTCTATCTTGGCCTTTATCTTGTCCACGCTTATGCGCATGAACTCTGCCATTTTGTTTATCTCGGTTTCCTGATGGGGCAGGAATTCATGGAGGGGCGGATCGAGAGTCCTTATTGTTACAGGGAACCCATCCATTGCCCTGAAGATATCGGCAAAGTCCTTCCTCTGAATCGGAAGGAGCTTTTCGAGGGCCTTTTTGCGGCCGGCTTCATCTTCTGCCAGGATCATCTCGCGCATTGCCTCAATCTTTCCGTCGCCAAAGAACATGTGCTCTGTCCTGCAGAGGCCTATTCCCTCTGCGCCAAAGGCAAGGGCTATCTGTGCCTGGTCACCCTGGTCAGCGTTTGTCCTTATCTGGAGCTTTCTTTTCTTGTCTGCCCACCTCATGAGTTTGTCAAAAAGCTTATACATGTCGGATTTTTTGGGGTCGAGCTGCTTGTCCACCAGGACCTGCAGGATTTCAGAAGGTTTTGTGGGGATCTTATCCTTTATGACTTCGCCTGTTGTCCCGTCTATGGAGATGTAGTCGCCTTCTTTTACGGTTATGTCCCTGACCTTCATTTCCCTTGCGGCGTAATCTATCAGGAGCGCGCCGCAGCCTGCAACGCATACCTTACCCATCTGACGGGCAACTA
>CAYVIU010000065.1:0-8110 GCA_964451625.1 uncultured Planctomycetia bacterium
CCGTTCCTCCACAGGCTAAGGCCTGTTGTATCCTCTGTTATTTTGGTTGCAATTTATCCCAATCGTAATATTTGTTTTCGATTCTGTGTTCATCCGGGTTTTCCTTATCATACTCTTGATCCACGCAGTTTATTATAATCGCCTCGCCCCTAAGGCTTTTGAAGGCATGCGGGACTAATTTTGGTATTGTCACAAGGCAGAAGTTGTCCTCTCCGATTTCAAATTCACTGATTTCGCCTTTTGTGGAACTATTTTCTCTTGTATCCACGAGGACCAGTTTTATCATCCCCTTGATGCAGCAAAAATTGTCATTCTGCCTTTCGTGCATGTGAAAGCGGTCTTTGTCCTTTACAACACCTTCATAGGCAGTTGTCATATAGACCTGATTGGGTTGGGTGCCCGCCTCGGAAACACGTAATATTTCCATGAGCCGGCCGCGTTTGTCAGAATTGACCTTTAACTTTTTTACTTTTACTCCCTCTATCATCTTAACCTCTCCCCATTCCTATATATTTAAATCCGAGTTTTTTCAGTTCCCTGGGATCATATATGTTCCTGCCGTCTATAATCAAGGGCTGTTTCAGGAGTTTTTTGAGCTTTTTAAAATCTATCTCTTTAAACTCATTCCATTCTGTTATAATAACAAGGCAATCACTGCCTTTAGCCGCGCTGTAAGCGTCTTTACAGAAAATCACCTTTTTAAGCACCTTCTTTGCCTTATTCATGGCCTGGGGGTCAAAGGCCTTGACCTTCACTCCCCCTGCTACTAAAGCCTTAACGATGTCGATGGCCGGGGCAAAGCGTATGTCATCTGTATTAGGCTTATAGGAAAGGCCTAATACGCCTACAGTCTTGTTCTCCAGATTCCAGATATTGTCTTCTATCTTTTTCAGGAAAAGCTCTTTTTGCTGATTGTTCACCTTTTCAGCCTCTCTCAACATTCCGAAATCATACCCCAGCTTCTCGGATATGCGGCGAAATGCCGCAAGGTCCTTTGGAAAACAAAAACCGCCAAAACCGACACCTGCATCAAGAAAGGTCTTGCCTATCCGCTTGTCAAGCCCCATGCCGCGGGTCACCTCTTTTATATCCGCGCCTGCCCTTTCACAGACATTGCTTACGGCATTTATAAAGGAAATCTTTGTTGCCAGGAAGGAATTTGAGGCGTGCTTTATGATCTCGGCTGATTTTATATCCGTAACTATTATCGGGGCATTGAGGGGTTTATATAAATCTGTCAGGATTTGTTTTGCCTTTTTGGATTCAACTCCGAGCACGACGCGGTCCGGCTTCATAAAGTCGCTTATTGCCGAGCCTTCCCTTAAAAATTCGGGGTTTGAGGCCACATCAAAGGGGACCTTGTGCTTGCTGTTGACCTGCATCGTGTGTTTAATCCACCTGCCTGTATCTACAGGGACAGTGGACTTCCCTACTACCAGTTTATATGAGGTCATATGCCTGGCTATCTGAAGCGAGACATCTTCAACATAGGAAAGGTCCGCATCGCCGTTTGATTTAGGCGGGGTGCCTACAGCTATGAAAATAACCAGGGACTTTTTAATGCCCTGGTTGAGGCTTGTAGTAAACTGGAGCCTGCCGTCTTTCTTATTCCTTCTCACCAGCTCTTCTAATCCAGGCTCAAATATGGGGATTTTACCCTGATTCAAAACTTCAATTTTTTCTTTATTAATGTCTACGCAGGTAACGTTGTTACCCAAGTCTGCAAGACAGGCCCCTGTGACAAGGCCTACGTACCCTGTGCCCACTATACATATATCCATCGCCTTCTCCTCTTTGAAATATTACCATAATTCGGCATTCTCTCCGCCTTAAATATAGTAATATTTATATATAGATAGAATATAATAATACCATAAATAGAATATAAGTCAAGGGGAATCTTGCCGTGGAAATGGAGACATTGGACAGGGGATTATTTACCCTATATATTATTTCGTCTTGAGAGCCTGTCCCATGCCAAAAAGGCAAATATCAAGACAAAGTTTAAAGCCGGTATAAACAGCCGCCAACCATAGTTTTGGATTCCCTGGCATGCTGCAATAAGCGGCCCATAATAGAAGAATAAATAAAGGAGTATTGCGACCTCCCACATCTTAAGGGTTCTCCTGTCTTTTATCCAAAAGAGTAAATAGACAAAAAATCCCACCCACATAAGCATCCAATGCGGCCGCCAGCGATAAACAGGATCCAGAACGCTCAGAAAGCCGAAACAAAACAGCATTTCCTTAAGATAGAAGTTAAAAAATAATCCCGGCTCCTGGCGCATAAATTCAACGTAATTGACAACCCTTTTGTTTACATGCAGCTTGCTGTATAAAAGATTTGTGTCTACCTTTGACAGGTCTACGGACTCGGGAATAACATGCACCTCTTCTGTCATAAATCCTCGGGTAGGCAGAAATTGCCACTCCTTGAAAAGCAGATAATTTCTTAATCCTAAAAGCGATGCAACCGAAACCATTATAACAATAAATGACGTCAGGGGCAGAATCCCGCGTTTCCCCTTTTTGATATAGTGCAGGGAGGCAATAACTGCCATTGCAGCAGCCACTAAAAGCATATTTGTCCGCGCAAGAATAATTGCCCCCATCAAGAAGGCCGAAAGCAATTGTAGCTTAGTATTGTCTTTTTCAAAACCCCTGATAAAACAAAAGAAAAATATCGGCATAAGAAAAAATGCCAGGTTTTCACTAAACAGATTAACTGCGTAATACTTACAAAAATCCATAAGCGTAAACAATGCCAGGGCGCCAAGAAATGCTATGCCCGTCAGGGGCCGCATCTTATCTCTGAATGTCCAGTACATCAGCGCTACGGCAAGTCCCGCCAAAACATACTGCAGAATAAATATCGGGATTAAATTTTCTCCGAAGACTATCAGGCACACAGCTACAAAATAATGGTATAAAAAGCCCGCAGGCGCCAGATACACATGATCTACTATAGGCAAGAGAAGGCCGTTGTATTTTATATCCATTCCGTAAACCAGATATGTCTGCCAGTCATCTCCGGTCGTATTAAGAATAATGTCAAAGCGATTCTCATACGGATATAGTCTGACCAGTGCCAGGATTAAAAATACACCTACTACCGCTATGGCCAAAATATTCCCTGTTGTCTTTTTTGAAAAAAATGCCAGAATCCTTTCCATCTTCTCCCCCTCCTGCATCATTCTGATGCTTTTATCAGTTAAAAACCAAATGTTTTAAAAACAAAAATAAACGTTTGAAAGAAACTCCTCTGTTCAGATTTTACAAAAACAATGGAATAGACAATCGCCCACCAGAGCTTAAACAGGACATTGGGCGGAAATTTTATCAATCGCTTAATCAGCCCTGCCGAACGCGGAAAGATTACCGCTGTCTGAAAGAAAGAATGAAGATTATATAACTCTTTAAGCCGGGGCACTTCAAATGAAACCTCGGACTGCTGATAGTGGGTTTCTATATCTTTTACTCTTATTTTATCTTTGTGGGATTCGGCTATCCGGGTACCCGGATAGGCAGTCAGGATTGAACAGCGCGGGTATTCTGTCCCTATCTCAATGTTCAGATTAATAGTTTCCCACACATTCCGAATTGTCTCTCCCGGAATCCCGACCATGTTAAAGGTCATGAATTTGAGATTATGCTTTTTAAACAACAGGCACATTTCTTTAATCTGTTTATTGGTGATGTGCTTGTTGAGAAGCTGGTGCCTTAATCTTTCATTGCCTGTTTCGATCCCAAAACTGACGGTAGCACAGCCCGAATCCTTGAGCAGCCTTATAATGTCCTCATTCAATGCGTTTATATGCGTCGAGCAAACAAAAGGTTTTTTAATTTCTTTTTTGTAGATATCAGTAAATTTTTTCAGCCAGGTTTTGTTAAGGGCAAAAAGGTCATCTACAAAATAGATGGAGTCTAACCCGTACTTCTTTTCCACGTCTTTTATTTCATCGATAACGTTTCCGGGGCTGCGAAACCTTACATATCTTCCCTTGTCAGAATAAATGCCTCTCAGTTTTTCATTGAAGCAGAAGCTGCAGGAAAAGGGGCAGCCACGGCTTGCCATAAAGGGCTTGAGGCGGCTTTTTTTAAGCAGGGGATATCTATTATAATAAATATCGCGGTCCGGGAAAGGAAGCGCATCTAAATCACCGACGAGCGGGCGCACATCATTTTCTTTAATGCCCCCTCCCCTCTTTTCCGAGAGATTGGCTATGTTTTCATGACTTACTCCTCTATCATGTGCATTAGCCAGATCCAGCATTGCAAATTCCCCTTCGCCGCAGCAGGAGACATCAACAGCCGGGTGTTTTATTATTTCAGGGAAATATGTAGGGTGGGCTCCGCCAAAGACAGTTAAAACATCTTTTTCCTTTTTTATCCGGGCGGCTATCTCCAGCGCCCAATGGTGCTCTCCGCTCATGGCAGAAAAGGCAATGATGTCATTTTTCTGTACTTTATTAATAAATACGGATGCGTCTTTACCAATCAGAAGGTCGGTGTTGTGGCCATGTTTTTTTAAAACAGCGGATATTATTTCGGGGCCACCGTATTCATGCCATATCTTCTGAAGAAACACAATTCTGGCCATTGTTTATTTACTCTCCGTAACCCGCGGGTTAAATAAAAGATTGAGTTCTGTCTGGCAGTTAAGATAGCAGTCTCTGCATTTACTGATGGTCTGCCTGACTTTATTATACTTATCCGAAAACCAGAAGTCCCTGAGCCGTATATCTTTTATGTTGGCCGCTGATTTACCCCAGTTCATCCACGGCACACATGGATAGATCTCCCCAAAGCAGTCCAGGACAAGAGAATTATACCCGGCAAAACAGCGTAAAGGAGAAGGAGCTTTTTTAAAGGATTGTTCGAACAGTGCCAAATGCCTCGGGGAATTTTCAATCCTCACAACTTTATTGTTATATTTTGAGAGAAAATCAACCGCACTGCGCAATTTTTTAAAAAAAACTTCGTCGTATCTTGATGATCCCGGGGCATCATTAACGTAAAATACCTGTTCGGGGATAAATTCAACACAATCTATTTTCATTGCTTCAGCAAGCCTTACCAGATCCTCCACTTCATCTATGTTGACCTCGTTTACTGTCATGGCGAATTTAAGGCGGATAGAACGGCCTTTCTCACGTCCCGCTGACTGTATGGCACCAACTGCCTTCATAACCGCATCGAAGCCGCCTTTTACTCCACGTATTGAGTCATGTGTCCGGGGCCGGGCCCCGTCCAATGATAAATTGATGGAGTCTATGCCGGCTTCAACAAGCCTTTTTGAAGTTTCTTCATCCACAAGTGAGCTGTTAGTGCTAAGGTGGCTAACCATACCCAGGTGCTTTGCATGGGCTATCAGCTCGAATATATCCTTTCTTAGGAGCGGCTCCCCTCCTGTAAAACTGATTCCTGAGGTTCCAAGTCCGGCAAAGTCCTTAATAACGTCTTTAAAGACTTGCGTAGATAACACCGTAAGGCCCTTTTTTCTTAGTTGATCGGAACGCAATGCGATATCGCACATGCGGCAGCTATAGTTGCATGTATAATTTGTTACAATGTGGCCCAGCATCGGGCCGCAGAGCGGCCTTTTAACCAAAAACGACAGATGGATTAATATATACTGCCAGGCCTTTTTTACCAACCATATAAGCCTTTTTTGTGCTAACGCATCTTTTACAGCATCAGTATAAACTTTTCTTATCATAATTTTTTGCGCGCCGGCCTTAATAGATTTGCCAATATGCTTTGATAGGCTTCGCAGGGGGTCCAGCAATTAGGGCATCTGCCCTGCGTTATTTCTCTTCTTGTTTGCTTTGCGGCATAGGCATTGTATAGGTTTCCTATATCATAGCCGAAGTCCCTTATGTTCCCTATTGGTTTATTGTATATACTGCATGGATAAACTACTCCTGTCGGGCTTAAAAAGCAGGAACCTGCCAACGCCTGGCAGGGAACAGGGCTTTTTCCGGTATCTAAATACACTTTTGCCAATCTCTGATACCTTCTTTCCAGGAACTGGACAGGATCAGCCAGGGAAAGGTTTTTGTGCCGAGCCGCCCCTTCCAGTGTGGCCCACAGCTTTTTTGTGTTGGAAAGATCGGGGCCGTTTTGTGTATTCCCATAATAATGTTCTGAATATTGCGCTATATTAAAATGGAAATCGTCGTATTTGACATTCTTGATTCTCTTTTTTACGGCCGCAAATGTTTCTTCAAATGAATTCATATTTTTATTCTGCAGCGTCATGCCAAAAAAGACTTTAAAAGATCTCTTTTGAATTTCTTTTAATAATGAAAAGGTTTCGACGGCCTTTTCCCATGAACCTGCCACACCCCTTATCCTGTCATGCAGTTCGGGCGGGCCGTCCAGGCTGACGGTTACAAAAACTGCCGGAATCTTATATGAATTTAAGATTTTTTCCACTGTTTTTTTAATTCGATTGGTCAAAAAACCGTTGGTGGGAAAATCAAGCAGATAGAGATTCCTGCAGGATCGATATATAGCGCCTACTATATCAAAAAAATCCTCTCTTAAAAAAACCTCGCCGCCGCTTAAATTAATCCATGAGAAATCATTTGATTTTCGGAAAAAGCCGTCAATTTCATCCAGGGTTAATTCATTCTTAGGGGGGTTGTTCCATATATTGCAAATACTGCATTTTAACTGGCACTTGTTCGTAATGATGTAGGTTAGCTTGTAGGGAATGGTCAAATCACGAAAATTACTGAGGATTATTTTTCTGGCTAAGCCGGTTATTTTTTGCATTGGGCGGATATTTTTTCTAATCTGAAAGGGGCGTTGTCATTAAAAAAGTTTTTCCTTATGGCCTCGAATACCTCATCCGGGCTTATCTTTTTCATGCAGTTGCCCTTCCCTTCGCGATGCCTGCAGATGGCTATCTTGGCGTTGTAATTTGTAATGCAGGGGCTGCAGTCCAGGGCTTTATAAACAGAAATTCCGCCCCTGCCCCACGGCCCATAGAGGCGCGGCGTGTTGGGCCCGTAAAGGCCTATGGTCGGAACGGAAAAACAGGAGGCAATATGCACTGTGCTGGTATCACACGAAACAACAAGGTCGCTTTCTTTAATTAATGCGGCAAATTCTTCAAAGCTCAGGGCCCCGGCTGCATTTATCACATATTTCTTATTTTTTATGCGGCCAAATACCTCGTCCGCCGCTTCCTTCTCCTCGGATGAACCCGTAAGTACCAAAATTACCGGAAATTTTTCTATCAGCTTTTCGGCGAGTTCTACTATATAGCTGATAGGCCATCTTCGCGGCGTAAAGTTCACACTTGTTCCTACATGAATGAGTATAGAGACATGATGGGCTGAATCTATTTTTGATTTTAATAAATTTCTTGGTTTTTTAGTGTCCTCATTCCTGCAAAAGAGAAAATCTGAATCCAGTGTTTTTTTAGAACGGACTCCGGCCCGTTCAACACAGCTGTAAAACGAATCGCTCATATGGATTTCATTATTATATCGCACGGGCAATTCATAAAGAAGATGCCTGTGCTGATTTTTTGTTTCAAAACCTATTGTTTTCTTTCCGGATATTAACGCTGTGAGAATTGTTGAAAATCTCGCAAATTGCTCGCAATCTATGACAAGATCATAATCCTCGCGTTTCAGTTTTATTATGTTTTCCAGGGTACTTTTGATAAATCCAAAAAAGGATGTAATGCTGATACAGTATATATTACCAAAGGCCCCTGACATGCCGGCGATGCCGCGATTAGTCGCCTGGGTGAGGTAATCTATCCTTGCGGAAGGAAATTTTTTCCTTAAACCGCGCATAGACGGCAAAAGGAGCGCGGTATTTCCTATGCCCCAGAGCTTAATTATGAGTATTTTATTGCAGTCGGCGATATCTCCGGAATGCCTTTTTCGGCTGAAAACCTTCTTCGTAATAAAAATAAGGTACACCAGAGGAATACCGATACAAATGTCTATAATTCTAACCAGCAACAGGTTCATGATTTGGCCTCATGGAAAACCACATAAATATAAGACTGAATACACCTATAAGCGGCAGACAGAAAAACTTATACGGTTCTGCATCAATAAGATGTGAAGTTGCAGGGGTGAACTTTG
>CAYVIU010000066.1:0-213 GCA_964451625.1 uncultured Planctomycetia bacterium
CCTCGTGCCCTCAGGAAAAAGGGCTACAACCTCTCCATTTGCCAGGGCCTTTAAAGCTTCCTTCATCACTTTCATGTCGAATTTAGCGCGCTTTACCGGAATGCAATTCATGCTGCGCACCCACCACCCCATGAGGTCTTTTTTGAATAGATTGTGACGCGCCAAAAATCTTATTCTCAGAGGCACCGCAGACGCCACTACAGGCGGGTCTGC
>CAYVIU010000066.1:223-7479 GCA_964451625.1 uncultured Planctomycetia bacterium
TCCCCGCCACTATATAGGGCTGTCTCTTGGGGAGCTTCTCGGTTCCATAAACCTTCAGCTTGAAAAAGAGCTTGAGATAGATCTTTAATGCATTACGGGAAATAAAGTATACCATTTTTAATTTATGGCTTTTACTATTCTTCCTGCCACTTCATCTATGTTCAAGTGTGTCGTATCAATTAATACGGCGTCATCTGCTTTTTTTAACGGTGCTACTGATCTGGTCATATCCGACTTATCTCTTTGCACAACATTCTGTTCTATATCAGAGGCTGTAACTCTCTGGCCTGCTTCAGTCAGCTCTTTGTGGCGGCGCTTTACTCTCTCAGATTGATCGGCATCCAGGTAAAATTTATAATCAGCGTCGGGGAAAACCACCGTACCTATATCTCTTCCTTCCAGCACCGCGCCCTTTGGGTTTTCTTTGGCTACCCTTCGCTGGATCTTGACCATCTCCTGCCTTACGCCGGGGGTGCCTGCTATATATTTTATTTTTTTTGTCAGCTCAGGCGTCCTTATGGCCTTTGTAACATTTTTACCGTCCAGAAAGACTTTTAGATTATTGTCTTTGTCCACCTTAAGCTCTATTTCTGCCTGAGCGGCCACTTTGATAAGTGCCGTGGGATTTTTCAAATCGGCCTTTTCTTTAACGGCCCTTAATGTAATCGCCCTGTACATGGCACCTGTATCAACATATAAAAGGCCTAGTTTCCTGGCCACCAATTTACTTACCGTGCTTTTACCGCTTCCTGCCGGCCCATCAACTGCAATAATCATCTCTTTTTGCTTTTGCCTTATTGAATGTGGATAAAAGTTTACCTGAACTACCGCTCCGGATTGCTCTTTCCAGGCTGCCAAGAGAGCTTTTAAACTTTTTTATTGATTTCAGGATTTCGTGCTTATTTGAAATGGCGATATCCTTCCAGACCAGCGCATCGCTTGATGCAATCCTTGTGGTATCTCTTAATCCGGTCGAGGCAAGCTTCAGGCTCTTCTTCTCAATTGCATTTAGAAGTGCAAATACCACCATATGCGGAAGGTGGCTCACCTCTGAAATAATCCTGTCGTGCGCATTGGGATCAAGGACAACTGTCTTTGCTCCGATCCGGCTCCATAGGCTCTTTATAGTGCTGAATGCGCTTTTATTTGTTTTTCTGGTTTTGGTAATTACGCATATACTGTTTTTAAACAAATCGCTTCTTGCCTTATCCACCCCTCTTTTTTCAGAACCTGCCATCGGATGCGCCCCTACAAAATGCGCATGCTTGGGGAGGATCTTCTCCAATCTATTTGTGAGGAAACTCTTGGTACTTCCTACATCTGTAATTATAGCTCCCTTTTTGACGGATCTTTTCAGTTTCGCTGCCATCTTTGGAATCATAAGGACCGGGGTTGCCAGTATTATGATATCGGCATCCTTTACACCGCTTTTCAGATTGAGGGTGCCTTTATCAACTGCCTTCAGCCTTATGGCCTTTCTTATGGAACTCTTGCGGTGCCCTATGCCGATAACTTCTTTGGCCAGTCTTTTTCTTTTAATGGCAAGGCCGATTGACCCGCCTATTAAACCGACTCCGACTATTGCGATTTTCTTGACTTTTTTCACTGTATATCTCTCCCTACAGATTTTGCTACCTTTTTCAGGTCCTTCATTAAATCTTCGAATTTTTCGGGCAATAACGACTGTGCCCCGTCGGAAAGTGCTTCTTCCGGGTTTGTATGGACCTCTATTATAAGCCCGTCTGCCCCGGCTGCAACAGCTGCCTTGGACGCAGAATTAACAAGGCCCCATTTGCCTGCCGCATGTGATGGGTCAACAATCACAGGCAGGTGGCTCAAGTTTTCTATAACAGGGACTGCGGTTATGTCCAGTGTGAAGCGTGTGTAGTCCTCGAATGTCCTTATGCCTCTTTCACAGAGGATTACATTGAAGTTGCCTTCTGAGAGGATGTACTCTGCGCTCATCAGGAGCTCTTTAATAGTCCCTGACATGCCGCGCTTCAAGAGAACCGGCTTTTTTGTCTTGCCGACTATTTTAAGGAGGTTGAAGTTCTGCATGTTTCTTGCGCCGATCTGGATAATGTCAGAGTATTTCTCAAGGAGTTTTATATCCCGGGTATCCATAAGCTCTGTTACCACAAGAAGGCCTGTTTCTTTCTTCACTTCGTGAAGGAGTTTGAGGCCCTTCTCTCCCAGCCCCTGAAAACTGTAAGGGGATGTCCTGGGTTTGTACGCCCCGCCTCTTAATACAGTGGCCCCTGCCTTCTTTACCCTTTTTGCTATAGAGAGTAGGCTCTTTTTATTTTCTATTGAACATGGCCCGGCCATAACAACGATGTTCTTCCCGCCTATCTTGACGCCGTTGCCGCAATCGACTATGGTATCCTCTTTTTTGAAGTCGCGCGATACGAGCTTGTAAGGCTTCAGTATCGGCATCACCTTTTCTACGCCTTGGAATACTTCAAGGGGCTGGATCCTGACGATATCCTCATCCCCTATAATACCGATGATCGTCCGCTCTTTTCCTTTTGAGACCCATGGCTTGAGGCCCAGCTTTTTTACACGGGCGACTATATGGTCAATATCTTTTTTAGTTGCATCAGGTTTTAATACAATAATCATTTCCTACCCCCGTATGATTTTTTTAATGCGTTTATAAATATTTTATTTTCTTTTTTTGTCCCGATGGTCACCCGGATAAACTCATTGAGCCTCCAGGCGCCCATATAGCGGACAATAACGCCCTGTTTTAGAAGGCGTTTATAAACTTTTAGGGCATTTTTCCCTAATTTTACAAGTATAAAGTTGGTGGCGCTTGGTACATACGCTATATCCATACTATCCAGTTCCTTGCAAAGGAATCTTTTTCCGCTTTTTACGAGCTTGATGGATTTTCTGACATGACTTTTATCGCCGAGCGCTGCAAGGGCTGCTGCCTGGGCCACAGAGTTGACATTAAACGGCTCCCGGACCTTTTCCATGGCCGCTATGAGTTGTTTTTTTGCTATTCCATAGCCTATCCTCAGGCCTGCCAGGCTGTAGATCTTGGAAAAAGACCGCGTGATAATAATATTTTTTGTTTTTAGATACTTGATAGTCCTGGGATAGCCCTTGATACCTTTTGCAAACTCATAATATGCCTCATCGAAAAATACTATTACATCTTTCCTCAAGCCCTTCATGAAGAGCTTCACTTCTTTCTCGGTCACAAATGTCCCTGTGGGGTTATCCGGGTTGGCAATAAACACAAGCTTTGTCTTTTTTGTCACGGCCTTCTTCATTGCCTTGAGATCGTATCTGAAATTCTTAAGCGGCACATATTTTATCTTCACACCCTCCACGCGTGAGGCAATATCATAGATCAGGAATGTGGGTTGTGCTATTATAACTTCCTCCCCCGGTTTTACGAATGCGCGTATTGCAAACACAATGACTTCATCGGAGCCGTTTCCTATGATAAAGTTTTCGGGCGCCAGTCCAAACTTCCCGGAGAGCTTCCTTTTAAGATAAAACGATCCGCCATCAGGATAACGGTTCAGATTCTTTAATGAACCGATAATCCCGGACAGAACCCTCCCGGAGGGCTTCAGTGTGTTCTCATTCGAAGCCAGTTTTATCGCCTTCTTTAAACCCATCTCTCTTTTTAATTCTTCAATGGGTTTGCCGGGTTTATACGGCGCGATCTTTAATATGTGTTTTTTTGCTAATTGTTTCATTTTGCTGTCGGGTACGAACCCAGTACCTTGAAATATGTGCAGTCCTTTTTAAGGACTGTGATGGCCTTTTTCACCTTATCATTAAGGTAGTGGCCTTCCATGTCAACAAAGAAGTAGTATTCCCATGCCCTCATCTTGGAAGGGCGGGATTCAATCTTTGTTAAGTTTATCTTGTATCTCTTGAACGGAGACAAGATATCGTGCAATGCCCCCACTTTGTCTCTTACAGAGAAAAGTATGGATGTCTTGTCGTTTCTTGTGGGGCCTACCTTAATGGTCCTGCCCACGATCAAGAATCTCGTGACATTGTGCTTTGAGTCCTGTATGGACCTTGCGAGTATATTCAGCCTGTACCTCTTTGCGGCCAAAAGGCTGCCTATGGCGGCACAGTTTTTTTTCTTTGAGGCCAGCTCTGCTGCCCTTGTGGTGCTCGATACCTCTATAAGCTCTGCGCGAGGCAGGTTTTTCTCAATCCAACCCCTGCACTGCCCGAAAACCTGAGGGTTTGAGTAAATTGCCTTTATGCCGGAGAGCTTCCTTGCCTTTGTCAGGAGGTTGTGTGAAATATCCAGGATTATCTCAGAGCATATCTTGAGATCCGAATCTATGAACATGTCAAGCGTATGGTTCACCATGCCTTCTATGGAGTTTTCAATAGGGACAACCCCGTAGTCGGCGCGGCCCCTCTCGACTTCTCCGAAGACCTCGCTTATTGTGGCGCAGTCCAGGTATTTAACAGAGCTGCCGAATTTTTTAAGTGATGCCAGGTGTGTGAACGTGGCCGGAGGCCCGAGATAAGCAATCTTTATGGGCCCCTCGAGGCTCAGTGTGCCTGACATGACCTCTCTGAACACAGCCTTCAGTGTATCGTTTGATAAAGGGCCTTTGTTTTTTTGCGCAAGCCCTTTATAGACCTCGCTCTCCCTGTCAGGGGCGTATATATCCACACCCTTTTTGTGTTTTATACTGCCTATGTCCTTGGAAAGCTCGGCACGTGCGTTGAGAAGACGTACGATCTTCGAGTCAAGAACGTCAATCTTTTTGCGTAAGCTGGCTAGCTTCATTGCCTCTCTCCTTTTCTATTAGTTCCTTTTTACCTAATTCTATATCCTCTTCCGTGAAATCCTTTAACTTGGGCAAGTCCTCAAGTGCGTTCAGCCCGAAATGTATCAAAAATTCCTTTGTGGTCCCGTATAAAAACGGGCGTCCTATGATCTCTTTGCGTCCGGTCATTTTTATGAGGTTCCTATCCAAAAGTGTTTTCATAACCCCGTCGACATTGACCCCTCTGATCGCCTCTATCTCTGCCCTTGTTATGGGCTGCTTATATGAGATAATCGAAAGCGTCTCAAGGGACGGAACACTCAGCTTATCGCGTCTGTCTGATTTATACAGTTTCCTTATCCATGGCCCATAATACGGATCTGTTGCCAGGCGGTAGCCGCCTCCCACTTCTTCTATAGTGAAGATGCGGTTGGTTTGTATATAGTCGCTCTTTAGTTCTTCTATCAATTGTTTTATTGCGTCTTTGGTCATTTCCTCGAGTATCTCCTTTATGCGCTCAATGGCCAACGGCCTCTCGCTTACAAAAAGGAGTGTCTCAATGATTTTTTTTGCTTCTTCATTAGTCATTGTTTACCTCTGTACATAAGTTCTTTGTTTCGTTCGATCCTCACATCCCCAAATAATTTATTTTGTGTCACAATAATCTCTCTGAGCCTCATGAGCTCCAGGACCGCTAAAAAGGTCGTTATGATTTCTGATTTGTCATTCAAGCTTCTGAATAAATCTGTAAATTTTACAGATTTGTTTTTCACAAGTATATGGAATATGTCGTGCATCTTCTCTTCAACAGTATACTCATCTTTTATGACCTGATAAAAAAGTTCTTTTGGAACCTCTTTCATCACCTTGTTAAAGGCACCTATAAGGTCAAATACACTTGCCTCAAAATATATGTCTTCATCCTCGTCTTTTAGTTTGGCGTCAGGCGGCACCTTTCTGCCAAAGACATCCTTCTGCAGTGCCTGGCGCGCATGCAGCTGGCCCGCGGCCTCCTTAAACTTCTTGTACTCAAGGAGCCTCTTTACGAGCTCTTCCCTCGGATCCTCTTCAGGCTTTTCGTCCTCCGGCCTTGTCTCGGGAGGAAGAAGCATCTTTGATTTTATCTGCATCAGGGTAGCTGCCATAACCAAAAATTCGCCTGCTATGTTAAGATCGAGGAGTTTCATGAACTCAAGGTATTCGAGATACTGCTTCGTGACCTTTGCTATGGGGATATCGTGTATATCCACTTCTTCCTTCTTAATAAGATGGAGAAGCAGGTCAAGCGGCCCCTCGAATACGTCTAATTTTACCTTATAACTCATAATCTACTTTAACTTTAGTGCTTCCTTAATTTCTTTTAATGTCCCGCCGGCCAGTTTTCTTGCCTTCCGGGCGCCGGCTTCAAGGATACCTTCTATTTTTCCGCTTTCAGCCAGAAGGGCCTGCGATTTTTCGCGTATGGGTTTCAATAAATCCACTATTACATCGGCCAAGTCACCTTTACAGTCTGTACATCCCTTACTTGCGGCTATGCAGGCCTTTTTTATCTGGTTAATGGTATCTTTAGTTTCGTTACTAAAGGCCTTTTGATACGAAAATACATTACAGATATCCGGATGCCCTTTATCAGTGCGTTTCACTCTTTTTGGATCTGTTATCATTGAGCTTATCTTCTTTTTTATGCTCGCCGGATCCTCTGAGAGGCCGATAAAATTATTATAGCTCTTGCTCATCTTTCTCCTGTCTGTCCCGAGGAGCCTTGGTGTCTTTGTAAGTTCCGGCTTGGGCTCGATGAGTATTTTCCCGTAGAGCTTATTAAACCTTCTTGTTATCTCACGCGTAAGTTCAAGGTGCGCGAGCTGATCCTCGCCCACAGGGACATGTGTTGCCTTATACACAAGTATGTCCGATGCCTGAAGCACCGGATAACCCAAAAATCCATAAGTCATAAGGTCCCTGCCTTTTATCTCTCTGAGTTGCTCCTTATAAGTAGGGCACCTTTCAAGCCAGCTAAGAGGGGTAAGGCATGAGAGTATCATATTAAGTTCAAGGTGCTCCGGTACATCCGACTGCCTGAATATTGTATTTTTGTTTTCATCTATGCCGCAGGCTATCCAATCGGCCACCATTTTTCTTGTATTGTCACTGATCATCTGCGGCTTTGCATACTCGCTCATAAGAGCGTGCCAGTCAGCGACCATGTAAAAACATTCATACTTGTCCTGAAAATTGCGCCAATTTATTAATGCCCCTACCAAATGGCCTAAATGCATAGGCCCTGTAGGCCTCATTCCACTCAGTATACGGCTTGCCATTATTTGAGCCTCCTTGCTATTTTTTCAATCGTATAGGCGGCTATTACGTCACCCGGTTTTATATCGTTATGGCCCTGCAATGCTATGCCGCATTCAAAGTTCTCAGCCACTTCTCTTGCATCGTCTTTGAAGCGCTTAAGATTTGAGATCTTGCCTTCATAAATTGCGTTTTTGCCCC
>CAYVIU010000066.1:7489-8104 GCA_964451625.1 uncultured Planctomycetia bacterium
TGCGCTGCGGGCAATCTTTCCCTTGGTTACAAGGCAGCCTGCCACTGTGCCCACCTTCGTAACCTTGAATACCTGTCTCACTTCGGCCTTGCCCTGGAATACCTCTTTTGTCGCGGGCTCAAGCTGTCCTTCCATGGCGGCCTTTATATCTTCTGTTACTTCATAGATAATATTGTACAGCCTTATGTCTATCTTTTCTTTTTCAGAGGTTGCCTTGGCCTTCTCTTCTACCTTTACATGGAAGCCTATGACTATGGCACCTGATGCCATTGCCAGTACTACGTCGGATTCGTTTACATTTCCTACGCCGCCGTGGATAACACTTAACGTTATCTCTTTTGTGCTCAGTTCCTCCAGTGATTTTTTCAGGGCCTCAAGAGAGCCTACGACGTCTGCCTTTATTATTATCTTGAAATCCTTTATGTCTCCTTTTTTGATCCTGTCGTAAAGCTGTTCAAGGGTTATGCGCTCTGAACTGGCCTGGACCCTCTCTTTTTCATGGGTTTGTTTAAGTAAAGATAATGTCTTTGCCTTTTTCTCATCCTTGACAGCAAAAAATTCATCGCCTGCCTGCGGCACGCCCGAGAGGCCTAAAAGCTCCACTGGCATTGAGGG
>CAYVIU010000067.1:0-8088 GCA_964451625.1 uncultured Planctomycetia bacterium
CGCTCGCACGCCTCCGACAATCCTGTTTGGCTTGCCTGGGCCGTAACTGAATATATCAAGGCCACCGGAGATTATTCAATCCTGAACGAGAAGGCAACATATGTGTGGTCTGAATTTCCTTTTGCAGATCTTCCCAAAAATAAGGCCGGATGGGGGCATCTCTATCAGCGCTCAACCAGGGCAGATTCTGTCTACAAACACTGCCTCAGGTCAATTGACCTTGTCTTAAAACGCCGTATGGGCATAAATGGCCTGCCCCTGATCAGGACAGGAGACTGGAACGACGGCCTGGATGAAATCGGAAGCGAAGGCAAAGGTGAGAGCGTATGGCTCGGCTTCTTCCTCTATTATATCATGAAAGAGATGGTCAGCATCATAGAGAGGAAAGAAGGTAAGCGGCGCAAAGAATATTACCTCAGGAAAATGAAGAATCTCGGCACTGCCCTGGAAGCAACCTGGAGAAGCGACCGATACCTCAGGGCCATTCACGACAACGGCGCGGAGATCGGCATAAAGGACTCCGGTATCTGGGAGATCGACGCGCTCACAGCTGCATGGGCGGTCATGGCTGATATCAATTCTGAACGTGCGCTTGCAGGATTTAATACTGCGCTGGGAATTCTCGAAAGAGAAAGTGTCGTACTTCTCGGATGGCCTGCCCTGCGTGAAGACTCAAAGCCTTATCTCGGCAGATCCAGTAAATATCCCGAAGGCGTACGTGAAAACGGTATGTACTGCCACGGCGTCCAATGGTTCATAAAGGCTTCGCGGCTCCTGGTGGAAAAATTTGAAAAAGAAGGCGATACGGCTAAAGCAGATAAATACCGTGAGACTGCCTACAGGCTCTGGCGGAAGATCACGCCGGTCTCTCATGTAACGCCTGACCAGATTGAAATCTACGGCGGGCAGCCCAATAAACAGCCTGCGGATATCCTGACCACATTTGATCAGGGCAGAATGATCTGGAACGGCTACACGGGTGCAGCCGGCTGGCTGCTTCGTCAGGCATACGAAGGCGTGATAGGCGCATCCTTAGACAACAACAGGCTCGTCTTACCAAAGGACCTTCACACTCCGAGGGGGAAACTAAAGGTAGGTACGGTTCAGAGGGACCTGGGAAAAAGCCCGATTTAATCCGCTATAGAGATTTGCCCCAGGGAAATTCCGGCATCAGCAGCCGAAACCTTCTTGTGGACATAAAGATTCATATCAGAATCCCTGAAAAGCATCTTTGTCTTTTCCAAAAGGATCTTATTCTGAAAGACCCCTCCGCTTAAAACCACTTTCTTTATCCGGTGTCTCCTGCTTAATTTTTTCGCGGTGGTATAAATATATCCGGCAACTGAATTATGGAATCTAACAGCAATAAGCCCTCTATCCTTCCCCTGCCTTAAGTCCTTCACAATACCTTTTATGATAGGGCCTTTGTAATAAGAACTCTCTTCCCTGGCCTTGTCGGCAAGCCTTTCCAGTTTAATCGCAGCCTCAGCCTCTCTTTTAACAGAGTTTGTCAGATTTATCAAAGCACCTGCGGCATCGAAGAGGCGGCCCATAGAACTTGTAAGCGGTGAGTTTATCTTCTTGTCTATCATATCTTTTAAAACAAGGGCCTTTTTCTTATCAATGGATTTTATAAACGGGATTTTCAATTTTAAAAATTCCATGCCGTAATATTTATATAAATAACTAACCGCCATCCTCCAGGGCTCTCTTACAGCCATCTCGCCCCCGGGCATGGGAACATAATCAAGGTGTCCAGCCCTCTCAAATCTTTTTCGTGTTGCTCTCAGGAACTCTCCTCCCCATATATTCTCATCAGTACCGTATCCTGTCCCGTCAAAGGCAACCCCGATTACTTTACCGCTAATACCGTTGTCAACCATACAACTTACAATGTGTGCATGGTGATGTTGTACCAGCTTCAGCCCGTCATTGCGAGGAGGCGCCGAAGGCGCCGACGAAGCAATCCCATGTTGAGATTGCTTCGCTCGCCTACGGCTCGCTCGCAATGACAGGGATTTAGTTAATTTTGTAGAATTATATTCCGGATGCATGTCACAGACTAAAATATGAGGTTTCTTAGTTTTTATAGCCTTCCTAATCGCCCTTTCATACTGTTGGAAATTGTCCACATCGGAGAGCGTGCCGAAATCCCGGCTTATTTTGACACTTTTACCGTCGGAAAAGGCAAAACGCGCCTTTCCGTCAGCGCCAAAGGCCAATATCTTCTTTTTAGCTTTTTTCTGTGATTTCATTAAAAGAGGAATACTGCAGCGGCTACAACGGTGGAGTACCAGCCGTTTGCGCCTATGACCGTGGACTGTGTGATGTTGGTCGTCTTGACGATTTTATCGCTTATCTTAAAAAATTCCTTGTTTTCAACCCAGCTCTTTTCCTCATCCAGTTCCAATCCAAGGGTGGACGCAAGCATGACCGCTGCCAGGCTTTCTGCGTAACGGCCGGCCGTCTCTTCTGTCTCGCCGAATGCGTGGTGTTCACTCAAATATCCGTATGCATTCGGGTCAGACGGTATCGCGCCTCCTATTGAGGCGGCGATCAGGCGGTGCTGTTCGTTGCTGGAGCAGCGCGCGAGTACCGCAAATGTGAGCATGCCCGGAATGAGTTCCTTAAGGCCTTCGTTCTTGGAAATAGTTTTTACATTAGGCGGGATAATGCTTGATACACGTATAAGATTGCATTTTTCAATGCCTGCGTCACGGAGCGCAAGCTCGAAGGAACGGAGCTCTTCTTTGTGAGTCCCCACCCCTTTGGTAAAAAACATTTTTTTGGGTACGAGTATCTTTTTTCCTGATGTCAGCATCATCTTTAATTTTCTTTCTTTACAGGCTCTTCTTTTTTAACAGGCTCTTCCTTCCTGGGCCTGGGCCTTGTGTTCATCATAAAAATATATCCCAGGAGCCTGTAGATGAGTTTTGCCGCCATAAAGTCAGGTCCTGCCATGTCTTTTATCGGGGCAAGTTCCGTAACATCCATGCCGACTATATTCTTGCTGGCTATGATAAAACGCAGTAAATCCAGTGTTTCGTACCAGCCCATACCGCCCGGTGCAGGGGTGCCTACAGAAGGCATGATTGCCGGGTCAAATATATCCACATCTATGGAAATATAGACATCATCGCTCAGGGCATCTTTTATCTTTTCCTTCCAGTTGGGGATATCGAGTATGTCATACACGCTGAAGATGGCTACATTGGGGTTCGGTAAAAAGTTCTTCTCCTCTTTGCTCATGCTCCTGGTGCCGACCTCCACTATAGGGGCAATCTCAAGGAGCCTGCGCGAGGTACAGGCATGATTGAATTTGGAACCATTATATGAGTCGCGAAGGTCGTGATGCGCGTCCAGCACAAGCACGGAAAGGTTTTTGTATACCTTATTCATGGCCTTTACTGCGCCTACTGACACTGTATGCTCCCCTCCCAACACAACAGGAAACTTATCCGCCTCCAGGAGCTCCGCAACCTTTTTTGATACATCTTTTATCATGACCTCAGACTGGGAATCCTGAACTTCAAGCTCCCCCGCCGTATGGATGCCGATCTTATATGTGTCCTTGCCCAGCTCGTCATCGTATAATTCCATGTTATACGAGGCCTCTATTATTGCGCGCGGGGCCTGCTCTGCCCCTTTTCTATAGGTAACAGTACCTGCAAACGGGACCGGGAGGACTACAACCTTTGCCTTCTCGTATTTCGAAAACTCCTCGCCTATATCACCAAATTTTTTCTGAATCAGTTCAGCCTGCTGCACAACCTTCTCTTCCATAAATTTCACCTTTATAGGTATTTCTTTTTCAGTTCTTCTGAAACCGCGGCCGTCATGCTAAGTACGCGTTCGGCGGCCTTGACTTCCATAGTGCCTGTCCCGCAGCTGGGTGTAACCATCAATGAATCAAGTAGTTTATCCTTTGAAATACCTTTATCGATCAATAACTTAAAGCCGTCTTCTAACCTTTTAATCAATGACGCTGCATCTTCTTTGTTAACAGCATCAGATGTCGGCACTATACCCCATGCCAGCATACCCCCCTTATCCAGGAAGCCTTTTACTTCACCCGGATACAGGGAAACAGACTTCGCATAGTTATATGCGTCAAAGTTCAGTATATCAATATCTGTCTTTAAAAGCAATGACCAGTCAGTATTGCCGCAGCAGTGCGCCCCTGCCAGGCCCCCCTCCTGATGGACTGCATCCACCAGTTCTTTTATCTTTGCCGACGCATCCAGCGGTTTTATATTGACAACACTCGAGCCTATGGAAACAAGATACGGCTCATCTATAAATATGATTACGTTCTCTGAAAGCTCTTTCAGCTTCTTTGTCTGCCAGCGCGTCTTTAATACCAGTATCTTTGTAAGTATCTCGCTGAGCTCCGGATGATAGAAAATTGCCTTTTTTTTCTCGTCAGTAACAGTCATCCCGAAACTCACGGGGCCTGTTATGTGCCCTTTAATAATGTTGGGGTGATTTGTTTTCAGCTCATTGAGGAGTATATAAAGGCCTTCTGCCCTGGCTTTAGTGACAGCAAAATACTCCATATCATTATCCAGGACCTTTTGGTAGCTTTCGGCAAGGTGTTTCGTAAAATCGCCTTCGGTATTGATGCTGACAGTGTTTTTTTTGATATCGATTACTGTCCCAGGGAGGCCTTCGGTGAATTGGGTGTACATGTTCTCCAGGAAGGAGCGTTTTGCCAGCTGCGGCCAGAAAGGGATATCCTTAAAGTTTTTTAAGACAACCCTGCACGCTGTCTTCGCATCAGTATGGGGAAGGCTTCCGATGCCGGTTGCAAAGAGTTTTCTTTTTAAAATCTCTCTCATAAGGCCTCGAGGCGCCGTACCCGTTCTTCCATTGGCGGGTGGGTTGAAAAAAGTGTGGCCAGAAAATTCCCTCTTAATGGATTTACTATAAACAGGTGCGCTGTATTCGGCGCGGCCGGAAACCGTCGTTTTTTTGCCGCATGGTCCAGCTTTTTAAGCGCGTTTGCCAGGCCTGTACCCGAATGCGCAAAGCCTGCCCCGCTTTTGTCAGCAGAGTATTCGCGCGTCCTGGAAATCGCAAGCTGAACTATCATTGCCGCGACCGGTGCCAAAATTGCTATTGCAAGCATGCCAAGCCCGCCTCCCTTGTCTCTGCCTCCGGAGGAGCCTCTATACCCGCCAAATATTGCGGCCCAGCGCGCCATATATGCAAGCATCATGATCGCACCTGCTACACTAGCGGCAATGGTCATTATGAGCGTATCTCTGTTTTTTATATGGGCAAGTTCATGTGCCAGGACACCTTTAAGCTCGTCCTGTGTAAGGGTGTTCATTATGCCCTGTGTTACACAGACTGCCGCATGGTTCGGGTCCCTGCCTGTGGCAAAGGCATTGGGGGTGTCTATGGGTACTATGCAGATCTTCGGCATCGGGAGTTTTGCATCTATTATCAGGTCCTCTATTAAATCATAGAGTTCTGGTGCTTCAAACCTTGTTACCTCCCGAGCCTTATACATTTTTAAAACGATTTTGTCGCTGAACCAGTAGCTTCCGAAATTAAGGGCGAGTGCGAAAATAAACGCAAACGTCGCCCCCTGCTGGCCTCCGAAGTAGCTTCCGATCCAGATCAGTATAAACGTTAACGCAACTAACAGGACAAACGTTTTAAAGTAGTTCATATCTATTATTTAAATTGAATATCGTCGATGTAAAGGATGCCGTCTTTGTTTGTGGCCATCCTGTCTTCAAAGACAATTACAAACTCTGTGAGATTGCCAGCGCTCGAAAGCCCTGAGAACTGCTTCAGCGGAATGGAGATTTCTGTCCAGGCATCGGTTACGCCTGTTGCGTAGTACTTTCCGACTTCGCCGGACCCGCTTTTCAGCTCTACCTTAAAGACTGTGGTGTAGCCTTCTTCTTCATCGCCTTTAACGTAAAAGATTAAATTGTTATACGCTGAGGCGTCGAGATTGTTCAGCTTCATCCAGAAGCCGTTGTATGCCGGATTCGGGGAATCGACATCATAATCCAGCTTAACACTGAAACCTGTGTTCCCGCGCGCCACAACAGAATCGAAAGAATCCCTGCAGCCCTGCGTGGAATCGGCCGGATCTTTGTCCCAGCCGCCGAAATCCCCTCCGATATTCGAAGGTTTTGTGCCGCTGTTAAAATCGGCCGCCACAATGGCGTCGCCGGAATAAACAGCCTTTGAAACTGTTTCGGTAATTTCGGAAACGGTTTCTTTTACTTTCGCTTCTTCTTTAGAAGAGAGTACGCTTCCCAGCATGCCTTCCTCGGCCTTTCCGCCGGTTGTTGCGTCTTCTCTTGCGCAGCCTGTGACTGCGAAAACAAGAAATATCGCCAAAACAAGACTTAATTTTTTCATGGTTCCTCCTTTTACCCTTTTATTCCTGTTAACTTTATTCCTTCGATAAAGAACTTCTGATTAAATATAAATAAAACTATTAACGGCAGTATTACAACCAGTGAGCCTGCCATCAATAATGAAAAATCCGGCTGGACATGCCCGTACATCTCCTGGAAATACGCAAGGCCCACGGGCAGGGTCTTCATATTTGCTGTGTTTGTTACAAGGAGCGGCCACATAAAACTGGCCCAGTTCCCTAAAAATGTGAAAGTGGTAAGTGTTGCAATCGCAGGCTTGGACAGCGGCAGTATTATCCTCCAAAATATACCCAGGAGGCTGCACCCGTCCATCTTGGCAGCGTCTTCAAGGTCTCTCGGGAGCGTCATAAAAAACTGTCTCAGCATAAAGGTGCCGTATGCAGTGAATATCGCCGGTATTATGAGCGCCTTATACGTGTCTATCCAGCCTGTCAGTTTTATGATAGCATAAAGGGGCACCAATGTCACTGACCCCGGGATCATCATGGTCGCAAGATATGCAAAAAAGAGCTTGTCTCTCCCGGGAAACTTCAACCTTGCAAATGCATACGCGGCCATCGCACTTGTGATAACCTGCCCCCCTGTCACGCATATAGCCACGAATATACTGTTAAAATAAAACCTCAAAAACGGCACATACGGCAGTTTCCATATCTTTACGTAGTTTACAAAGGTAAAGGGTTTTGGAATAAAGCTGAAGGCTTGCGTAAATACACTGTCCCCTTCCTTGAGTGAAGTGGAAAGCATCCACAAGAACGGCACGATCATCGTAATCGCTCCGACAGTAAGGAGTGTGTACGCCGCCAGCTTTCTCATGGCTTCCTGTCTCGACTTTACCTTTTTAGATTCGCGTAATGTAATCATTTTTAATAATGGACGAGCTTGCCGCCGAATTTCCAGTTGAAAAGGGTTATGATAAATATCGCAACAAATAAGAACCATGCAACAGCTGCGGCATATCCCGCATGCCCCCAGCTGTAGAGATTATTGAATATATAATACTCGAGCGTTGTCGTGGAAAGCTGCGGGCCGCCCCTTGTCAGGATGTAGGCGTACATGAATCCGCCCTGAAACCCGCCGATGACAGCCATTATGGATATAAAGAATGTCGGCGGGCTTATCATGGGCCACGTGATATTCCAGAACTTCTGCCACCCTGAGGCGCCGTCTATGTCCGCGGCATCATAAAAGTCTTTCGGGATACCCTGGAGCGCGGCAAGGTAGAGAATCATATTATATCCGCCTATCATCACCCATAGGCCCATCATCATCAATGACGGCTTGGCCCATTTGGCAGAGGTGAGCCACTGTATGCCGTCAAGCGGCATGTTTAAAAACTCCCCCGCATGCCTGATAATGGTATTCAGGAGGCCGAATTCAGGATTGTAGATCCAGAACCACACAATGCATATGGCCACACCGTTTGTAATAGTGGGCAGAAAGAATATAGTTCTATAGGCGACTATCCCCTTTATCTTCCGGTTCACTGCTATTGCAAGCGCAAGCGCTCCGAAGATCTCAAGCGGGATAACTATCATTAGAAAGAGTGTATTCCCGAGGAACTTCCAGAAATTCGGGTCGTTGGCAATCAACCTGCCCGCTTCCATGTTAAAGCCCAACAAACGTATGAAGTTGGTTAATCCCACAAACTGCGGGGGCCAGGTAATCATGTCCCATTTTACAA
>CAYVIU010000068.1:0-4318 GCA_964451625.1 uncultured Planctomycetia bacterium
GAGTACTGCCGGATAAGTCCCGCCTTTTCTTGCAGCGGTGTATGCTATCTCAAGGCATGGAAAGCGTTTTTTGTCAGGCGCATGAAAAGTCAATTTATTTGATTTTTTGAAGTCTACTCCCAAAAAGCTTTCGTTTCTTCTTTCGGGATAGCTTATGGCATATTGAATAGGAAGTCTCATGTCCGGAGGAGCAAGCTGTGCCAGGATGCTGCCGTCTTTTAATTCAACCATGGAGTGTACAATGGCCTCCGGATGAATAAGCACTTCTACATCATCTACATCCAGGCCAAATAGCCACATGGCCTCGATTACTTCAAGCCCCTTGTTCATAAGAGTAGCGGAATCCACTGAAATCTTTCTACCCATCTTCCACTTTGGATGTTTTACGACAAGGTTTGGGTGGAAACTGTTAAAACGGCTCTTCGGAAATTTCCTTAGGGGGCCGCCGGATCCTGTGAGATACATCTTTTTCAGCTCGCCGTTTTTCTGGCCCTGTAGGCACTGGAAGGCGGCGCTGTGTTCACTATCAACCGGTATAATTTTAACACCTTTTCTTTTGGCCTTGGCCATAACAATTCGCCCTGCACTCACCAAAGGCTCTTTACTTGCAAGGGCTATGTCTTTTCCGGAATCTATTGCATTGATCAGGGGGATTAAAGAGGCGTTTCCGGTTATTGCTATAATGGCAAGATTGGCTGTACTTTTTTTTGCTATTTCAGCCAGGCCGTCGGAGCCTGTGTAAAGCCTTATGCCTTTAAGCGAGACTAAGCGCTTAAGTTCTCTTACTTTTTCCGGATCTGTTATACAGACGTCTTTGGGCCGGAACTTTTTTATCTGCCTGGAAAGCGCTTTTACATTGGAGTTTGCGGCAAGGGCCGTTACCTTAAAATCTTTCTTTGGAAGGCAGGAAATGACATTGAGGCTGTTGGTGCCTATTGAGCCTGTTGAACCTAAGATGGCTATTTTTTTCATGATAGGAATATCTTTATGTAGAAATAAAATATCGGGGTTGAAAAGAGAAGGCTGTCCAGGATATCCATGGACCCGCCCAGGCCCGGAAATATGCCGCCCATATCTTTAACCCCGCAGTCACGCTTGATAAGAGATTCTGAAAGGTCTCCCACCTGGCCAAGTATGCCCAGAAGAAGGCCCAGTGTGATTATGTGGCCGAAGTGAACTGAATTTAAATATGATTTAGAAATAACTGCCAGGAGGAAACTCACAAGAAGCCCGCCTGCCAGGCCCTCTATAGTCTTCTTCGGGCTGATCCGCGGTATCAAGGTATGCTTTCCAAGCATACTGCCCACAAGATATGCCCCCATGTCTCCGCCTTTTGTTACAAGGAGTAAAAAACCGACCAGGGCTGATCCATGTGGAAGGAATTTTATTTTAATTACAAATGAAAAGAGCCAGCTGATATATAAGATACCCAGGAGTGTGACAGCTATGCCTGTAAGGGCCTGGCTGTTTTCACGTCGGGTGAATTGGAGTATGAAGGTACAGAGGCACGCTATTATAATGATAAACGGCTCTATGTTTTCTGCGATTACTCCTCCGGAAAGGTGTGTGGCCAATGGAACGAGGAGCCCTACTATAACACCGAAATATCTATAAACAAGGATGCCCTTTGTGGCAACTGCCTGGTAAAATTCATACAGGGCAAACCCGATTAACAGAGAAACTACCAGAGTAAAAAACCAGTTCGGGAAATAAAAAACCGTGAGGATTACTACAAATATAATCGGGATTGCGCTTAAGAGTCTTTTAACCATCAGCCGCCGAATCTGCGACTGCGCTTTTGATACACGCCAATCGCTTCTTCGAGATCCTTCTTTTTAAATTCAGGCCAGAATTTTTTTGAAAAATAAAGTTCCGAGTAAGACAGCTGCCACAGGAGAAAATTGCTTATGCGGCTTTCGCCACTCGTCCTTATGAGTAAATCCGGATCAGGGATGCCCTTTGTATAAAGAAAATCCCCGAAATTCTTCTCGGTTATGTCACGCCTGCCGGATGTAATAATTTTGTTTACTGCGTCCACGATCTCAGTCCTGGATCCATAATTGATGGCCACATTAAAAAGGAGTTTTGAATTGCCCTTTGTGGCATCCATTGCCATCTTTAGTTTTTTTGAGACAGATTCAGGAAGCCCGTCAATCCTGCCAAGGCAGTTCAGCCTTACGTTATTCCGCTTAAAGCTATCCAGCTCTCTATCTATATACTCCTCTATATAGCTCATGAGGGCATCCACTTCAGACTTTTCGCGGGACCAGTTTTCTGTGCTGAAGGCAAAGATGGTTAATACAGGGATTCCTATTTCAAGGCAGCTCTTTATTGTCTGGGTAATGGAATCTATGCCGGCGCGGTGGCCCATCATCTTGGGAAGGTGTTTCTTCTTGGCCCACCTGCGGTTGCCGTCCATTATTATGGCTATATGCTTAGGGCAGTCTTTATTTTGTATTGTATGCTTCATTTCGGCTCGAGAGCCCCACTTTCTTAAACTCCTTGGGTAGGAGTATGATTTCAACCCTGCGGTTTTCTCTGCGGCCATCCTTTGTGATATTGGATGCCACAGGCTTGTGCTCACCATATCCTGTTGCTGAAAGCATCTTGGGGCTTATTCTTCCATTGTCCACTAAATAATGCAGCACGCTTGTTGCGCGTGCGGTGGAAAGCTCCCAGTTGGATTTCCATCCAGAGTGAGTAATGGGTTCGTTGTCTGTATGGCCTTCTACACCGATTTTTCTGTCGCGTGCCTTTTTCTTCAGGACATCAGCAACTTTTTGCAAAACAGGCAGGCCATCTTCCTTTATATCTGCCTTTCCTGAATCAAAAAGGATCTTATCTACAAATGTAATCACAAGGCCGCGTTCTGCCATTTCAAGCCTTACGTCTTTTTCACCGCGGAGTTTTTGTGCCAGCGCTTCTTCGATCTCCGCAAGCTTTAAGAGGTCCTTTTGCCTTAATGCCTCCAGCCTTGCAACTTCATCACTCAATTCACCTATCTTACTGACATCTGACTTGCGGCGGCCGTAAATATTTACTGCGCATCCGGCCGCTGAAAGAACAAATGAAATTACTAAAAGAACGCTCAATATTTTTTTCATACGAAACCTCCTGTCATTGCTATTGGCCAACCTACGCGGTTCTGATTAGTAAAATTCAACGAGAACCGCGTAGGATGGCCCTAGACCTAATCCGATCATTTCACCAGTGAATTTGCTAGTATAAATGCCGCAAAGACAACTGAGACCATGGACATGAGTTTGATCAATATATTTAAACTCGGGCCCGATGTATCCTTAAATGGATCCCCGATAGTGTCTCCTACAACCAATGCCTTGTGCTGTGCCGAACCCTTACCCCCTAATGCGCCTTTCTCAACGTATTTTTTGGCATTGTCCCACACGCCTCCGGCATTTGCCATCATGATAGCAACTACAAACCCGCTCGCAAGTGCGCCCGCCAGAAGCCCTACCACTGCCTCAACACCTAAAAGAAGTCCTACTGCAATGGGGCTTATAATGGCTATTAAAGAGGGGATTATCATCTCTTTCTGCGCAGAGGTGGTGCATATATCCACACACGCTGCGTAATCAGGCTTTGCAGTGTGGTCCATAAGGCCTTTGATTTCCCTGAACTGCCTTCTTACTTCAAATACAATTGAAGATGCTGCCCTTCCCACTGCCCTCATGGTAAGCGAAGAAAAGAGGAACGGGAGCATCGCTCCTATAAAAAGCCCTACCATGACCCTCGGATCAAGCAGGCTCAGGGTAAGATCTTTTCCAAGGTGAAGGATTTCATCTTTGTATGCGGCTATTAATGCAAGGGCTGTTAATGCGGCTGAACCTATGGCAAAACCTTTTCCTGTTGCGGCTGTGGTGTTTCCTAATGCATCCAATGCGTCGGTTCTTTCCCTTACAAATGGTTTTTGTTTTGACATTTCAGAAATACCGCCCGCGTTATCTGCTATCGGGCCGTATGCATCTGTGGCAAGTGTGATACCAAGGGTGCTCAGCATCCCAACTGAGGCAATGCCGACACCGAATAGGCCTGCGTTAAAATTGGTTCCACCGCCTGCAAAAAAGTAACTTGCCAGTACTGCTCCTCCTATGGCAAGAACAGGTATGGCTGTTGAAAACATGCCTATGGAAATGCCGCTTATCACAACTGTGGCAGGGCCTGTCTGGGCTGCCTCGGCAACCTGTTTTGCCGGCTTATAATGGTCAGATGTAAAGTATTCTGTAGAAAGTCCTATGATAATGCCTGCAATCAAACCTGAAACTATAGAGCCATATACTCCAATGTTGTCCATGCCCAG
>CAYVIU010000068.1:4418-8033 GCA_964451625.1 uncultured Planctomycetia bacterium
CTGCAATCAAACCTGAAACTATAGAGCCATATACTCCAATGTTGTCCATGCCCAGAACTGACTTAACAATGAAGAATGAAAATATAAATACAAGGCCAGCCGCAGTGAATATACCCTTTCTGAGGGCTGTGAGGAGTTCTTTTTGGCTGGCCTCGTCAGTAGTCTTTACAAAAAATGTCCCTATAATACTTGCTATAATACCGACAGCAGCCATGCCCATTGTCACTGTAACCCCGGCAAGGCCAAAGCCTGCAGCACACGCAAGCACCATGGTTGCTACGATTGTGCCTACATAAGACTCGTATAGGTCAGCGCCCATGCCGGCAACATCGCCCACATTATCTCCGACATTATCCGCAATAACAGCAGGGTTTCTCGGGTCGTCTTCAGGGATCCCGGCCTCTACCTTACCGACAAGGTCAGCCCCTACATCAGCTGCCTTTGTAAATATACCGCCGCCCACACGGGCAAATAATGCCATGGAGCTTGCACCCATCTCAAAGGTAAGCATGGTGCTGGCTATGATCTGTATACGCTGGGTCATTTCAATGTTTCTATAAAAGAAGCTTAATACATAAAACCAGATACTGAGGTCCAGAAGCCCCAGGCCTACAACGCTTAATCCTAAAACTGTGCCTCCGGAAAATGCAATGCGCAGGGCCTTATTGAGGGATGTAATCGCACCATTTGCAGTGCGGGCATTTGCCTTTGTCGCCACCTTCATCCCCACATAACCTGCAAGGCCTGAGAAAAATCCTCCTGTCAGAAATGCGAAAGGAACAAATATAGGAAGATAATTGCTGCGGGCCATCCAGAAAAGGATAGCAAATACAACGGCAAAAAATATTCCAACCACTCTGTATTGCCGCTTTATATAGGCCTGTGAGCCCTCTTCAATGGCGTTTTGTATCTCAATCATCGCCTCGGATCCGCGGGGCTCCTTTAATATTTTATAAACCAGGTAACATGCAAATAGAATTGCTAAAATAGAACCGATTGGCGCAAGCCATAAAAGATCAAACTTCATTTCTGGATAGTCTCCTTTCTTTTGGATCCCACAGAGATTATTTTAATTTTAGAATCCAATAATTCCGCGATCCTCTTTAAATACTTCTTTGCATTCTCTGGAAGCTCACCATACTCCCTTATATTTGTCGTTTCCTTCATCCAGCCGGGGTGTGTTTCGTATACGCCCTCACAGCCGGAAAGGATCTTCATGTCATGAGGAAATTCCTTATAGGTCTTTCCTTTATACTTATATGCGATGCATATCTTGATCTGGTCCATGGAGTCCAGGACATCGAGTTTTGTAACGGCGAGTTCATTTATTCCGTTTATTGAAGCAGAGTGGCGCGTGATCACCGCATCAAACCATCCGCAGCGCCGGGGCCTGCCAGTGGTTGCTCCGAATTCCTTGCCCTTCTTGCGGATCTTATCCATAAGTACATCGTCAAACTCCGTGGGAAACGGTCCTTCGCCCACCCTTGTTGTGTATGCCTTTACAACTCCGATCACTTTATCTATCTTTGCAGGGCTCACGCCTGTTCCGGTACACGCTCCGCCTGCAGTGGCATTACTGGAAGTGACAAACGGGTATGTGCCGTGGTCTATATCAAGGAGCGTGCCCTGTGCCCCTTCAAAAAGTATCTTCTTTTTCTTGTCTATTGCCTTATTTAAAAATAAGGTTGTGTCAGTTATAAACTCTTTAATCTTTTTGGCATATCCCAGATATTGGCTGCACAATTTTTCATAATCGAAGCCTTCGTGGCCGTATATTTTTTCTAAAATGAGGTTTTTATCAGTGACATTTGCCTTTAGTTTTTCACAAAATCCTTTTTCATCCAGGAGGTCTATCATCCGCAACCCTGAACGATTGACCTTGTCGGCATAGCAGGGGCCTATTCCTCTTTTTGTTGTACCGATTTTTTTCTTTCCCTTTTTGACTTCACGCAGTTCATCAAGGAGTTTATGGTATGGAAAGATGATGTGCGCCTGGCTGCTTACAAGGAGCCTGCCCTTTACATCTATGCCCCTTTTTGCAAGGTGTTCTATTTCCTCAATGAGGGCAGCAGGGTCCACTACTACACCGTTGCCTATGACACAGATCTTTTTCTCATGAAGTATGCCGGATGGGATAAGGTGAAGTATGAAAATCTTGCCGTCTGTGACAACAGTGTGTCCGGCATTGTTCCCGCCCTGGTATCTGGCAATGATATCGACATTCTCAGTAAGGATATCTATAATCTTGCCCTTACCTTCGTCTCCCCACTGCGCTCCTACTATTACTGTATTTGGCATAATAACTCTCTTTCTTTACTATCTTCGCTCCGGAACAGATGGAACTTCAGTCGGAATTTCCGGAAGCCTTGGAGGGGGAGGCGGCGGCACAGGTGTCTTCGGCACAGTTGGTACATTCGGAAGACTGGTTCTATCAATCACTTTAAGCTGCCTTGCCCTCTTTTCAGTCATAATCCTTATGCGTTCATTCGCTATGCGGTGATATATTTTTAAAAGGGTGTCCTTATCAAGCTCTTTTATATCTTTGTAGAGATCTTCGATCTTGTATGCTATGCTCATAATCTCACCGTCTTCGTCAAATGCGGCCTTTAGATCAGTGATGTATTCGAGTATTTCTTCGTGAGTCTGGAGTATTTCGGTTATACCTTCATGGAGCTCTTCGATTGTCCATTCTCCGGGAGGGACTAACACCTCTTCTTCACAATATGGACTTTCCACAAATGAAAAACCAGCAATCACAAACAATAAAAGGCTTATGGCTAATATCTTTTTCATATACTCTCCTTCCCTTTAGGGGGCCATCGTAAAGATCTTTCTGGCAATATCCGGGTATTTTGCTATGAAGCGGAGCTCATCCTGTGTAAGAGGCTTCTGTGTATGTACATTGGCGTGCCTCACAAGCTCCAGGATCTTTGTTGCGTCTTTATCATTCTTGAATTTTATCTCCATCCGGTCATAGACGTTTCTGAAGCCTTTGATACCGCTGTACTCGCCTGCTGTGATCTTTCTACCGGTATCGATAATCTCAGGATCGCCCCTTCCAAGCTCCTCAAAGTCATACAGCTCATAGTTGCGCCTGTCTTTAAGGGCTCCGTCAGCGTGTATGCCGCTCTCATGGGCAAATGCATTCTCACCCACTGCAACTTGATTTATAGGTATAGGGACACCGAATGCATAAGATGCGTATTTGGCTATCTTCCACGCCTGGTTCAGCCTTATTTTCTCATCCAGCATATATTTTCCGCGAAAACCGCTTGAGTATTTTATCGCCAGAATTACACTCACAAGGTCTGCATTTCCTGCGCGCTCTCCCATACCGTTTATGCACGTATTGATATATGCATCAACCCCGGCATCAATCGCTCCCTTTGCGCCGGCTATGCTGCATGCCACAACCATGCCCAGATCATTGTGACAGTGTATCTCAATAGGGAGCTTGACCTGGCTGGCCAGGTTTCGGACGCGCCTGTAGATGGTAAATGGGTCGTCGTAGCCAAGTGTGTCGCAATACCTGATCCTGTCAGCCCCGTGGTCGCGCGCTGCCTTGGCAAACTTTAGAAGGAATTTGTCATCTGTCCTCGATGCATCCTCTGCATT
>CAYVIU010000069.1:0-7582 GCA_964451625.1 uncultured Planctomycetia bacterium
GATTAATATAAAAGATATAGAGAATATAGAGATAGACAATCTCTTCTTCTCGCATAAGGAAAAGAAAGATACCTTAAAGGATATAAACCTAAAATTTTTTAAGGGCAAGATGTATGCTCTGGTAAGTTTTTCAGGAGGAGGAAAATCGACCCTGCTGGATTTAATGGCGAGCATAAGAGTCCCCAACAAGGGCAAGATCAGTTTTAATGGCCAGAAGCTAGAAGAGATCGATCCCAAATCCCTTAGAGAGGCAGTTGGTTATATGAATCAGGAACCGTTGATCTTTCATGACACAATAGAGAAGAACATATCATTTTTCAAAGAGAACGCGGACGTTGCCCAAATAGAGAATGCTTTGGAGAAGGCGGCCGTAAAGGATTTTGTCTATTCACTGCCCGAAGGATTAAAGACCGGATTAGGAGAGAGGGGCCTTACGATATCAGGCGGGGAGAGGCAACGGATAGGTCTTGCTAGGGTATTCTTAAAAGAGACACAAGTACTTCTGTTGGATGAAGCGACAAACTCTGTGGATTACAAAACGGAGAAGATTATATACGACAATTTAAGGAGAATAAGCAAGGATAAGATAATAATAGTCGCCGCGCACAGGCTTTCATCTATAGTGGACTTTGACAGTATAATAGTCCTCCATAAAGGCGTGCTAAAAGAAAAAGGGACCCACGAGCAATTGATGGCAAACAGGGATATATATTACAGCCTGCACAAATTACAGGAGATTGAGAATGCAGATGGAGTTATATCTTGACGCATAAGCTAAAGATATGTTTTTATAATAACGGAAAGCCCTTAAAAAGAGGGACGATCTTGCGGCATGTAGCAGAGGCCCTTGAAAGAAGGGGTGTTACGTGCGTATACGGTGATACAAAAACAGAGCCCGATGTGTATATATTTGAAAAAGAATGGTGTAAAACCCGCTATCAGAAACCCGCAATAGTACATGCCGAGAACCTGATAAACAAAGAATCTCTCAGACAGCACTCATACAATAAAGGGGATGCCATCGTATTTAATTCTGATTGGCTGCGTAAGGTCTACTATAACACCTATGGTTTTGAACTTAAAAACGCTTGGGTGATTCCACCGGGCCATCAGATGGACGGCGCCGCCCCCCGTGACCGCAGCTTGGATTCGGATGAACAGCACATTGTATGTATCTCAAAATGGTGGAAGCGGCCGTATAAAAGGTTTCCGTTAATAGCCAGGGCCTTTGACTGCCTTAATCGTGAATTGGGTTATCCCAATGCAAAATTGCATGTCCATGGATGGTTGACAGACAGGCCCATGCCTTATCTGGATACGCATCCGAAATTGTGGAGACTGCCTAAGGAGGTCCGGAAAAATCCCAACATAGTTTATTATCAAAAATCTTTTCACAATGATACATATAAAAGGCTTTTGTCCAAGGCGCATATAGTAGTACATTTGAGCGCCATAGACAGCGGCCCGCAGGTTGTAACAGAGGCTGTTTCGCAGGGGATTCCTGTAGTGATAACGAATAATATGGGTGCAGCCGAATGGGTGAAGGATATCGGGCCGAAAAGCGGTATTGTGTTAGAGATGGACAGGATAACCAGTGATTTTAGGTCTATAAGACGCCTCCTTTCCCCGGTATTCTTTTATAGTTATTATAAATTATGTTCAGATACGTCTAATTACCGCAGTGTTGCTTATGCCATGAAGAGAATGTTGGATAATTATTTTGATTACCGGTTTGAGCCCCCGAAGAGATACACCATGGACGGAATTGCCGATGAGTGGCTGAGGGTAATAAAATCGGTGCTGGGACAAAAATGAAAGACTTGACTATCTTTATATTAACATCCGGTGAAGAAAGCCTGAATGAGTGCATGGAATCTGTCAAAAAACAGAGCACTCATGGCCGCGCTGCACCGCATGTAGAAATTATAAAAGACGTATATCCGGTTCACGAGGCCTTTAACCAGATGCACACAAGATGCAAGACCGATTTCTTTATACAGGTCGATGCCGATGTGATTTTGAAGAATGATGCGGTAGTAATTCTTTACGAGGCCATGAAAAGAGCAAGTTTCATGGTTTATGCTGCCTACGGACAGCTCTATGAGGAAGGTTTTGGCCCGGGAGGAAGTGTGCGCTGCTGGAGAAAAAACGTTTTCAATATTTTTAAATTCAGAGATGTAAGGACAACCGATAGAGATTTTTATAAGAGGGCAATCCTGCTGGGATTACACAGAAAGGATGTTAAAAAGACACTCGGTATCCATAGGCCCAGACAGTCAGACTTCCTTGATTACTGGAAAACAAAGGGTGACGTTGAAAAATGGCAGTTCCTTGGCAGGCGCTTTGAAAAATATGCCCATGGCCTTTACAAAGACCTGATAAAGGACCCTCATAGAAATAGATATAAGATATTGGGCTTCTCAATAGGGGTGCTGACTTCCAAGGAAAGGATTCAGAGATCTAAAAATACACGGGTAGAACAGGAGAGGGTAAGGTCTATATTTAATATAGTAAGGTCCAGCTTTGACAAATTTAATATCGGGGAAAGCACCAACCTTACCTATTTATGCAATATATTGAAAAAGGCATATCGCAATTATTCGCCGCATGAGAAAAAAGATTTTATAAAGGAGGTAATCGGGGAGCTGTACAATACCAGGCCGGATGAAGCCACGGTTGAAAACCTTCATCAGGTCATAGCCCTCTAAAGCTATGAAGATATACTTCTATCTGACACATACGCTGTATGCCAAAGCGCTGATACCTCTGGTGATCAAGCTGGGGGAGAAGGGCTGTGACGTCTTTGTCTCCAGGAATAAGTTTGATTTTCTAAAATACAGCCCAAGATTATACGGGGCTACTCCGGTATCAAACCGGTTTGTCAATAAAAACTCTTTTGATTTTGTAGCTGGTATAAGCGGCTATTCTGATGAATGGCATAAAGTCAGGGAAAAGATTAATTTTACATATAATCCCGGAATGTGCGATGTAATTATCGGGACAACCAAGAATTTGGATAGACTCGAGACATTGCAGAAAAAACATCCCCGGACAGATGTTTATGCCATAGGTTATCAGCATATGCCGTTTATAATGTCTTTAAAGGGCAGCTTTAAAAAGAAGAATTTACCGCCTCTCTGCGTAGATATATTCACAAAATCAAATCCATTCTCTGACATACATAATTTTCCGAGATATATCTCAAATCACGATTTTTCGTTCAGAGGCTTCCCGTATTTAGAGAAACCATACAGAGATTATTCAGGACAAATGCCGAAAAGCACTAAAGAGAAAAAATATGTCCTGATCTTTCACCCGGGTGGATATAGGGATGTTGTTACCAGGAGGGGGGACAGTAAAAGAGTTTCTTATCAAAAACAAAAAGAATTCCTGAAATTAATATGTGCGCCGGTATTAAAAAAAGGCCTGATACCTGTTATCAAGGTCCATCCCCTGGCAGCCAGATACCACTTTAAAGAAGATATATTGGCGATTGTCAATACCCTGAAGCTCAGTGACAAAAGGTTCCGGGATATAGTTATTGAAGATAAGGATTATTATAAATATGCCTTTGAAAGCGATTGCATTGTTACCTTTGGTTCTTCCGGCATATACGAACTCTTTTCTCTGGGTTTGCGCAATATTATTATCTGCAGCTTTTTAGGAAAGACAAGAACCGAAAAATTTCCATTTGCAAAAGGTATTTTTATAGAGAAAGCAGAGGATTACAATAATTTCTGGGAAAGAGAAAGAGAAGACTACTTTTCAAGGGCATATGGAGAAAACCCATTTTTAAATAATGTGCGCGAATCTTATTCCAGACTCATTGAAAAAGATATCTCGGAAAAAATACTTGAGGACATAGGCCTGGCATGAAGATACTGGTTCTATTTACATTTGATGTTTCACTAAATACCTGGCATCAGCAGGGGCTTCTGGACAGGGAGCTTTTAATCTATAAAAAAATGATTGATGCCGGACACAAGGTGAGCCTTTTGACCTACGGCGATAAAAGAGATTTAGGGTTTAAAAAAGATATCGGGGGAATCGATGTATTCCCTGTGTATTCTTATATGAAAAGGCATGAGAATAAGTTTATCCGTTTTTTCATTTCCTTTATTGTGCCGTTTAAACTGGCGTCTATATTCAGAACCCATGATATCTATAAGACTAACCAGATGCTGGGTGCATGGGCGGCTGTCTTAGGAAAGTTGTTATATAGAAAAAGGCTTGTTGTAAGATGCGGTTATGAATGGCTGAGGAATACCCTCAGGGAATCAAACAGAGTTAAAAAAGTTTTTGTGGCTATCCTTGGCTGGCCGTACGAGTTTTTTACCTATATGATAAGCGACCGGATTATTGCCTCTTCGAGTACGATTTCAGATTTTATAAAGAGAATTTTCTTTCAGCCACAGAATAAAATCAGCTTGATTTCTAATTTTGTAGACATGGATATATTTAAAAAAATAGATGCACCTGGTTTTCATGAGAAAAAAGTTTTGTATATTGGGCGAATAAACAAGGTGAAGAATCTGGCCAATCTCATAACGGCAGTAAAAGGTGCCGGACTTGGATTGGACATTATAGGCAGTGGAGAGTCTCGTAAAAAACTGGAACAATGTGTGGAGGGCGACGCGGATGTGCGGTTTTTCGGCAATATACCCAACAGCCAGCTGCCGGCATATATAAACAGATACCCTGTTTTCGCGCTTGTCTCCTTATTTGAAAACAACCCCAAATCATTATTAGAGGCAATGGCCTGCGAAAGAGTCGTCGTGGCATCAAATGTTGATGGTATACACCAACTTGTAGAAAACAACGCCTCAGGGATATTGGTACAAACAGACATTGAAGGGATAAAAACGGGTCTGAAAAAGGCCTTCAGCCTTACAGAAGAAGAGAGGCTCAGGATGGGGGCTCAGGCAAGGAGCTTTGCCGCAAAGACTATTTCGCTTAATGTGGCCTTTAAGAAAGAGATGGATGCATATAATGGCTTATCCTAAACTTGCGCTTGCGCGTGTGAACTATTCACAGTTGTATGGCGTATACGACAAGGGAAAAACTTACAAGAAAAGAGACATCTTGGCGCCATACCACCTGCTTACACTGGCCGCATATGTGCGCAAGCACAGCGCAGAGGTCAGGATATTTGATGGTGAGTTGAATCTTCTGAGCCAGGCCAAACTGGCCAGAGAGATACTGAACTGGAAGCCGGATTATGTAGGCCTGACTGCGACAACACCTGATATTGAACTTACAATTGATGTCTGCCGCCTGATCAAAGACAGCGACAGTTCCATAGTGACAATAGTCGGCGGCCCGCATGCCAGTGCAATGCCTGGGGATGTAGCCAGTCATAAATGTGTGGATTATGTGGTTACAGGGGATGGAGAAGGCCCCTTGATGAAAATAATTGAGCATGGGAAAGAACCTGTTGGCAAGAAGATAATAAATGGTAAAAGGCAGGATATTGCAATTCAGCCCATGCCCGCACACGATCTCCTGGACTATTCCCTGTACCAGTTTACAGACCCTACGCGGGGCCAGCTCAACACCGCATCTGTTATGTCCACGCGCGGCTGCCCATTTAACTGTTTTTTCTGCTTTCACGATAGGCATGTCCGATACCGCGATGTTAATGACTTTATATCTGAAATTGAATACCTCTATAAGGAAAAAGGCGTTAAATATTACTATATATACGATGACACGTTTATGGTTAATAAAGACCGGGTACTGGAAATCACAAAGAGGATAAAGGCCTTATCTTTAAAAGGGGCCAACTTTCAGTGCCTTACCCGCGCAAATCTTGTGGAGCCCCGTATTATCGAGGCCTTGCGGGATGCCAACTTTACCAGGGTTTCCATGGGGCTGGAATCCTGCTCCAATGATATGCTGAAAATCGTTTCCAACGGCGAGAAGAGGGAAGACTATGTGGGCGCATGTAAAACACTTGTAGAATATGGAATTGAGACCCGTTCCAGCTTTATCCTGGGCCTGCCGCATGAGACACCCGAGACAATTGATGAAACTATAAATTTTTCGAAAGAACTTGATCTCCTCCATGCCAATTTTAATATCATGACGCCTTATCCCGGCACCAGGGTTTATGAAATGGCGCTCCGGGGCGAAGGCATATATTTTGAAAAAGAAGAGTATGCCCGGCAGTGGCAGACATACAGGCGCTGGGGCAAGGCCATTATCAGGACAGATAAACTTTCAGCCGGCGACCTGGAGAAATTTCAGACGAGGGCACAGGTGGAATTTTATACACAGCCAAAAATATTGAATTACTATCAATCATTGTTTGATAAGGGCAATACCTCCAGGTATTTTTACAGGCCAATTAATTTTGCCTGGCAGAAAAAATTTGGACAGGACATTCCATTTTGGGATAAATTAGAGGGAAGCGGAATAGTTTCTCCGGACACTAAATAGGAAAAAAACATGAATCCGGCAATATCAGTAGTAATGAGTGTTTATAATGAACCCCAGAGATACATATCCGAAAGTATAGAGAGTATCTTGAAACAGACCTTCTCCAGCTTTGAATTCATTATAATACTCGATAATCCTAAATATAAACTGGCAAACAAGCTCGTTTCCTCTTATGCCTCAAAGGATAACAGGATAAAAATAATTGCGAATGAAAAAAATGAAGGCCTGGCATTATCACTGAACAAGGGTTTTTCCATTGCAAGGGGTGAGTATATTGCAAGGATGGATGCAGATGATATTTCCCTTCCGCAGAGGCTGCAGAGACAAATCAGTTTTATGGAGCGCCATCCTGATATTTCCCTGATAGGCAGCTCTATAATATATATAGATGAAAACAAAAATATCCTGGAGCCCGATTTTGCCAGAAGCAATTACGCCAATTTAAAAAAATATATCCTCTGCGGGGGTACGCCGTGTTTTCATCCCACATGGTTTTTCAGAAAAAATTTACTGGATGAACTGAAAGGTTATAGAAACCTACCCACGTCTCAGGACTTTGACTTCCTTATGAGGGCGTTTTATATAGGGACAAGGATTTCAAATGTTGCCGAAACCCTGCTCTACCATCGGATACATTTTAAGAGAATAAGTGCGGAAAAGAACATATCCCAGTTTAAGCTTACAAGGTACATAATGAGGGCTGCAAGAAAAGGGTTTATTCTGGATGACGATAGATTCATCCCAGATATTGTCAATAATATTGCGAGGACACCCCGGCTGTTTTCTACACTACATAAATTTTCCCTGCACCTGTATACAACGGCCTATAAGTTCAGGACAGGCTACAAAAGGCCTGCTGCCATTGTGCTGTATGTGGCAAGCATCCTTGTTTCACCTTATCACTTTTGCCATATAATATACAGGATCCTGATAAAGCCGGTGATATTCCGGTTAAAAAGATGAAAAAGATACGCATATTAAGAATAATAGCAAGGTTGAATATAGGCGGGCCTGCGATTCAGGCAGTCCTTCTCACGGGTGCGCTCAATAATGATGAGTTTGAATCCATACTTGTTGCCGGGCCCGTAGAAAAGGGTGAAGCCGAAATGAGTTCCCTTCTCTCTAAACACAATGTAGCACCTGT
>CAYVIU010000070.1:0-7485 GCA_964451625.1 uncultured Planctomycetia bacterium
CTAAAGAGGCCAAAATCGGAGTAATAGATACACCGAATGAGTCCAGGAGGATCAGGATACCCAGCGCATAAACTACCACCCTTACGAATCCCTGTGCAACCCCGCCGGGGATATTAACCTTTGCAGAATAAGTCTGTATCAGGCCGCGCAGGAGCCTGTCCAAAAACACAATAATCGCAATTATGGTGGTCGCCTTCAACGTCACCATCAAATATCTCGTCAGCTCTGCCCCGTCCTGTAAAGGAGAAATCTTCTCCAGGATAACCGCACCGCTTACGAATATCAACATCGCCAACGGCAGGTCCAGCGCCTTCAGGACAATATCGTCTACCTGTATCTTTGTCTTCGCTGCAAGCTTCTTTACCTTTGAATAAACTATCCTCTTTATTAAAAGGAGTATTGTAACCCAGAGAAAATATACGACAGGCGCATATATCCACGCCGCTATGGTTATGCCGAAAAGTGTTATATCCTTCATAAACAACCCCTCCTTATTGTGGTGATTTTAGTAGGATTATGTTACCATATTTGTGCTGGTTTTTCAACTAAATCAATATTTATATCCCCAGGCAACCCAGCCGGATTTTTCCTTTAATCTTTCAATATTTATCTGGTTGAGACTGCACCCGGATAAGAGTTCGTGCATATCAAGCCTGCTGAATCTATATTCAATGGGGGCGCTGAACCGGTCGCACAGGTCTCCCCTGAGGGAAAAGGGATTTGTCGCAAAGTTAAAAGGTATTTTTTCGGAGAACCTGCCTGTTTTTTTAAAGCGTTTCAGGATCTTTGCTGGCACTGAAAAGATAAGAAAGATAAAGGGAGAGAGCACCCAGCAGAAACAGTACAACAGTTTCGGGGGAATCTTAGTCGTAATGCGCCTTATTACAGAAACTATTTTTACAAAGATATATTTCACAGGATTTTCTGAATGGTCTTCATAGAGATAAATGAAGGCCGGGCAGCCTTTTTTTAAAACCCTGACTATTTCCAGAAGGCCTTTTCTGGGATCAGGTGTATGATGCAGGACCCCAAAGGAATATGCAAAATCGAAAATTTCATTTTTTAAAGGCATGTCCAGGCAGGAGCCTTTTATTATCCTTACGTTCTTAAGCCCTGCGGCAAGCTTTTTGTTTTCATACACACCGTCGCTTAAATCAATGCTTACTATTTGTGTGGAGGGGTTATGCCTTGCCATAATATAGGTATCATAACCGCATCCCGAGCCGACATCTACGCCTCTGGCCCCCCTGGCTATACATAATTGATGTGCCACTTTCCGGGAGGGGTGTCAACTTTATGGGTCTTCCACAGAAATCCGTATGCGGCTTGTGTTCGTTTCATTCGGCCTTAATCCTTTCACCGAGCAGGCCAAACTCCGGCCCGCCTATATGCATAAGAGGCCTGGCCTTCTCGACGAGATATTTCTTGCCCGAAAAATATTTATCGTCGATAGACACATTTACAATCTCTCCCACAAAGAGGATGTGATCGCCTGCTGTGTGGTTGGCCGCAAGCCTGCATTCAAATCGCGCGATGCATTCGGTTACTCCCGGAGAAGATATTTTTTCGGATTTTATTTCAGTCAGCCCCGCCTCTTTAAATTCGCTCACATCGGGAGGAAAATCATCCGCACATGCCCACAGTTCGTTTACTATATCATCGCCGGGCACGTTTACGACAAAATTCTTCGTCTCTATGATATTTTTTGAAGTATCGTGGCTGGGAACGGATCCAAAGACAACCAGAGGCGGCGTCATGGAACACGGCATAACAAAACTAAACGGCGCCACGTTGGAATTACCCTTCTTGTCCACAGTGGAGACCAGTACCGCGGGCCTCGGGATAAGCAGTTTATACCATTGGCTGAGATTGATTTTCATTTATTTTTTCTCCTTTTCAAGCACATTTTTTATCTGTCTCAATAATACCTGCCCGTCAAAGGGTTTTGGAATAAACTCATACGCCCCCAGCTCCAGTATGTAGCTTCTGTCGTACTTGTCTTCTTTGCCGGTTAATACTATTACCGGGATGTTTTTTGTATTACTGTCTTTCTTAAGGCTTACGAGAAGGTCTCTGCCATCGACAACCGGCATGCTGATATCCAGGATCACCACGTCGGGCTTTTCCTTTTTTACAATATCGAGGCCGCTCCGGCCGTCATATGCAAAGCTCACCTGGAAATTGCGGGGTTCGAGAAAATCCTTTACAATCTTGACCAGGGCCTTCTCATCATCAATAACCGTTACCTTAAACTTTTTGTCTTGATTCTCCATGGATATCCCACTCCTCTTTAATGCTGCCCTTAAACAACATTCACAGGATTGTTATTTATGAATGCGTTAATATTATTTACAGTGGTATCCAGAATCCTTTTTAAGGCCTCTATTGAATAAAAACCGATATGCGGTGTAAAGACAACGTTCTCCCTCTGCAGGAGAAAGCAGTTTCTGAGGGTGAGCTGGAGTTTTTCGGGATTATATAAATCTTTTTTCCTCCTCATCAAAAGCTGTTTTTCCTCAAGGATAATCTCTTCGCCCTCCAGGACATCAAGGCCTGCCCCGGACAGGATTTTACTGTCAAGGGCCCTGGCAAGGGCCTGGGTCTCTACAAGGCCTCCCCTGGCAGTGTTTACAAGAACCGCACCTTTTTTGATTTTACCTATGTTGCCTTCATTTATAAGGTGGTGTGTCTTTTTATTGTACGGGGCATGAAGGGTTATTATGTCAGACTCTGAAAGGAGTGTATCGAAATCGACGTATCTAAATCCAAGGACCTCTGATAAAAAATTATTTTTCTGGGGGTCAAATGCAAGGACCTTCATGCTGAAACCCACCGCCATCTTAATAACCCTCAAGCCAATGTGGCCTGTGCCTACAACGCCTATAGTCTTTCCCTTGAGGTCAAAGCCCATGAGTTCCTTTATGGAAAAATCTCCGCTGCTTGCTTTATGGTGGGATTTTTTAAGGTTTCGCGCAAGGGAGAGTATAAGGGCAAACGTGTGCTCTGCGACGGTATTTTCCCCGTAGGTGGGGACATTTGAAACTGAGATGCCCTTTGAGCGGGCATAATCCACATCTATGTGGTCGTAACCGGTCGAACGTGTTGTGATAAATTTAAGACTGGGGAGCGCGTCTATCACGCGCTTATCTACCCTGGATTTGATAAATGTGGAAAGGACTGTAGTGTCTTTTATTTTATCAAGAACAAGGTCTGCGGTTTCTTTAAAGTCTTTGATTGCTGCCGAAGGGCCCAGTGCATCCTTCAGATAGTCTATCTCCCACTGGTCTTCGACATCCACAAAGGATACGGCCGGTTTCATGTATTCTTTTTTCCGATTTCTTCTTTTATTATCTGGTCTATGTACTTATCTGCTTCGGGCATGTCATCAAATATATCCACCAGCGGCAGGATCTTCATTACATCGAAAACCTTTTTGATCTGCGGCTGGAGATTTGTCATGGCAAAGCTGGCATTCTTTTCGGTGAGATTTTTCTTTGTGGAAATTACCACCCTTATGCCGATACTGCTTATGTAGTCAACCCCCGACATATCGAAGAGGACTGCCTTTGTCTTTTCGTCTATAATCTCTTTTATCTCTTCTTCGAGATGGGCGTATGTCTCACCATCAACTGAGCCTTTTAGCTCAACCAGATAGACATAATCCTTTTTCTTGGTAATCTTTACTTCCAGTGACATTTTGCCTCCCTTTTTATTTCAACTCAAGTTCAAGTTTGTGTATGAGCTTTTCTGCGTCTTTTCCGATCTGCGCCGGCAGCATCTTTGAGGCACTTACTTCATTTCTGATGGACCTTAACACGCCTATATAGCGCTTCAGAAGCGCGGTCCTCTTTTTTCTCCAGGCCTCTTCCGGTTCCAGCTCTTCGCGGCTCTTCATGAGCTGGGTAAGGTCCTTTTTCGCCTCGCGGGCGTCCTTGCCGCGGCCGAGGATGCCCTCTTTGATGCGGGCATAATCATGATTGTCCAGCGTCTTTCTTCCCTTTGCAAGCCTCAAGACATCGACTGACTCAAACGTAGGCACCTTGCCCACGTCCTCCTGATCCTTCTTCAAGTAAGAAGGCTCTTCCTTCTCAAGAAAATAATACGACTTCAGGAGCTTGAGTGCCGTCTGCTTGCGTATGCCTATTTCCTTTGCTGTATATGTGTCAAATTTGCCGAATCCCCAGTCCTTATACAGCTTATCCTTCCAGACCGCATAAAGGGCCTGGCCCAGCCCCATCCAGGATGTTTTAAAGTTCTTTGCGTTCTCAAGCACCTGGTACCTCATGCTTGAGGCGTCCTTAGAGGCCATTGCCTCTTCTATTTTTTTTATAGACCTTGTCTTTATTGCCTCCATTATATTACCTTTCCTGGTTTATTTAACGTCCGATGATTTAACGTCTAATGCCTTATCCACTTCTTCTTTTACCGCGCTACCGGTCCTTCTTATAAGGCCTGTAAGCGTGTTTTCGTTCTTTATTTTTTCCTCTGCCACTTCCCCTTCTGTAACTTTTCTGGCCGGAGAAATGTTTGTGGTATAGCCTTCAAATTTATCCGTCGACTCTTTCTTCCACGGCATAAGGCTTTCGGTAAGGGTTGTCTTCGGCTCTAATCCCAGGGCCTTTCTTTCTTCAGGGGTCTTCTTTTTGGCATATGTGAACTCAAAATTGCAAAGCCTTCTTATCTTCTTTGCCTTTTCTGAATTCGGGTCCAGTGTCTTCTTGGAATATTTTTCCCTGTAGTTTTCTTTCCATCCTGCGTAAACCAAACCGACCGTTACCAGACTCAAAATCAGCACTGCAACCAACAATACTATTGCCTTTCTCATACCCTACCTCCTTTTTTACTGTTCAAACAATCCGCCATCCAGCGGAATATTTATTTCGATGTCACTCCACGTGACATCGGATACCTTTACCTCATTTTCGTGCCTTGTATTTTTCAGTATCATATAGGTCTCTTTATCAAACCAGATGTCCTCGCGCGTAACCAGGCTGTCGGGATCTCCATGTTCTATGTGAAGGTAATATGAAGCCTTTCCGTCGTATTTTTCTTCGGCCAGGGTTGCATTACAGCCGGATTCGAGTATGTGCATTTTCAGCCTCCGGGCCTTGTCCAGAAGGCTTGTATTCATAAAGGTGTAGCCCCTTATATTTTTGAGCCTTTTGTCAGTTGGCTTTAATGTTTTTCTGAGCCCGAAAGAGTTCCTGCCCCTTATCTTACCCTCTTTATTTAATACGACGGTGCTGCCGCGCTTTCTGCCCTTCAGGACATCGGTCCTCATGAGGTTGGGTTTTTTAAACTGGAACCTGAGTTGTTTTTTTTCGTGTTTTTTCCCCTTCCGGTTTTCTGAGGACATGATAAACCTGTAGGTGTCCATATTACCTACGGCGTTTTCAAAGTTTTCCAGGAAGGTCTTTACGTCTTGGCCGGTCTCCGATTGGGCAATAATGGGATAGGGGCTGCATAAGGAAAGTATAACCACACTGATTAATACAATAAATCCCTTTTTCATATACACCTTAGGGACGGTTCTCAATTTGTGAGGAGAAGTGTCCCTACTTTTTTATTTAAAGTAGCGGGAGGTGACGGAGTCCCACTTGCCCTGTGTTTTGAGAATGAGGTCCGAGAGTTCGCGGACTGCGCCGTGCCCGCCGGGCTTCTTTGTTATATAATGACAGTACTTTTTAACGTCCTCCATGGCGTTAGGCACAGTAACTGCAAAGCCAACCCGTTTTAATACCGGGATATCTATTAAGTCGTCTCCTATGAAACATATCTCATCGGGATTGAATTTATATTTTTTGAGGATCTTTTCGTAGGTGTCGAGTTTGATGAAGCAGCCCTGGAAGGTCTTAAACACCTTCAGGATCTTTCCCCGCCTTACCACCATCCTCGATTTATTCGCAGTGAGTATTATTGTTTTTATTCCGGCCCGCCGGAGGAGCACCATGCCAAAGCCGTCATGCACATGGAAATTCTTGAGCTCATCCCCGAAATCCGCGTATATCATCCTCCCGTCGGTGAGAACGCTGTCGATATCGACCATTACAACATTAATCTTTTTTATGCGCTCTATATCCATTATACAAGGCCTGCCTTTAATAAGTCCTGCACGTCTATAAGGCCCACGGGCCTGAGATTATCATCAACAACAGGGAGTTCATCGATCCTTTTGGATTTTAAAATCTGGAAGGCCTCTGCGGCCAGTTTTGTCTTCTTTATTGTAGCAGGCTTTTTTGTCATTACATCCTTAACGCGTTTGTTTGCAATGTTCGGATCCTTGTCCAGGTGCCTTCTCAGGTCACCGTCAGTAAATATCCCCACTAATTTACCGGACTTGTTGACCACACTCGCGCACCCTGCGCGGCTGCGCGTTATATCGACCAGCACCTTCTTTACCTTTGCATCTTCTTTTACAACAGGGTTGGCCCTGCCCTTTCTCATGATATCTTCCACCTTCAGGAGGAGCCTTTTGCCGAGTATGCCGCCCGGGTGATAGAATGCAAAGTCCTTTTCCCTGAAACCCTTTCTGTCAAGAAGCGCAACTGCTATTGCGTCTCCCATGGCAAGCATGGCGGTTGTAGAGGCAGTGGGTGCCAGGCCGAGTGAACAGGCCTCTTTTTTTACAGATGTATCCAGGATAAAGTCGCTGTTCCTGGCCAGTGCCGAAGCTTTATTCCCGGTAAGGGCAATGAGCTTTACTCCGATTCTTTTTATCATGGGAAGCATCTTTACAATCTCTTCGGTCTCGCCGCTGTTGGAAAGTGCCAGGATGCAGTCGTTCCTTGTAACCCTCCCGAGGTCTCCGTGAAGCGCCTCGGCCGGGTGCAGATAAAGAGACGGCGTGCCTGTGGATGAAAGGGTCGCCGATATCTTCTGGGCGATAAAACCGGGCTTGCCCATTCCTGTCACTATGACCTTGCCCTTTATGTTCTTCATTGCATCTATAACTTTCACAAAATTTTTATCTATCCTCCTGATGAGGCTAGATATGGAATTGCTCTCAATCCTGAGCACCTCTTTCGCTTTATTTACAGGCATGCTACTTCACCGCCTTTTCTATTTTTTTAAGCCTCTGCAAAAACGAACTTAATTTATCCAGTTTTAACATGTTCGGGCCGTCGCTCAATGAGTTTTTGGGGTCTTCATGCACCTCTACGAATACGGCACTTGCCCCGCAGGCCACAGCCGCCTTTGCGAGTGGTTCTATAAAGGCGCTGTCTCCCCCGCTTTGCTTGCCTTCCCCTGCAGGTTTCTGAACAGAATGCGTCGCATCAAAGACAACCGGGTATCCGAACTGCTTCATGATCAATATGGACCGGAAATCGCTCACAAGCGTATTGTACCCGAAACTTGTGCCGCGCTCGGTAATAAGGATATTTTTGTTGCCGGTGGATTCGACCTTTTCCAGTATATGTTTTACATCCCAAGGTGCCAGGAACTGGCCCTTTTTGATGTTTACGGCCTTCCCTGTGCGGGCCGCGG
>CAYVIU010000071.1:0-3852 GCA_964451625.1 uncultured Planctomycetia bacterium
TGACCACAGGCTCCTGGACCAGTCTACCCTGGAGATAGTGGAGACCGTAAAAAAGACGGGTGCCGATGTCTCAGGCCCCATACCTCTTCCGACGAAGAATGAGGGTTTCACAGTATTGCGTTCTCCGCATGTTGACAAGCGTTCAAGGGAGCAGTTCGCGCTGAAGACCCACAAAAGGGTGCTGGACATACTCGGCCCGACTGCAAAGACAATCGATGCACTGAGAAGGCTCGATCTGCCCGCAGGCGTGGATGTCGAGATAAGGTAAGTTAAGTAGAAGCGGATTTACGCGGATAGCAACGCGGATTGACGCGGATAAAGGAAGATATGATTGGTATACTAGGAAAAAAAGTAGGTATGACACAATTCTTTAAAGAGGACGGCTCTGTAATCCCGGCCACTGTAATAGAGGCAGGCCCATGCGCCATATTACAGGTGAAGAAAAACGAAACCGATGGTTACACGGCAATACAGCTTGGTTTTGACCCGAAGAAGGAAAAGCGTACGACAAAGCCCCTGAAGGGCCACTTCAAAAAGGCAAAGGCAAAGCCCGTTAGATACATAAAAGAACTCCGCACAGATGCGTCAGCCGAATATAAACTCGGCCAGACCGTTACAGTGGAAATCTTCCAGGAAAAAGACATGGTAGATATAACAGGCACTACTATAGGTAAGGGGTTCCAGGGCGGAATGAAGAGATGGGGCTGGGCCGGCGGAAAGAAATCGCACGGCTCAATGCATCACCGCCAGGTAGGTTCGGTGAGCGCAAGCTCTTATCCTTCCAGGATATTCAAGGGCCACCATATGCCAGGCAGGATGGGCGGCAAGAGAAAGACCGTTCAGAACCTGGAAATTATAAAGATTGATAAGGAAAACAATCTCCTGGCAGTCAAGGGATCTGTGCCGGGGCATGACAATTCATTTTTAATAATAAGGGGAGCAAGAAAACACCCGATAGTGAGAACAAAAGATGACACAGCAAAAACAAAAGACCAAAAACCAAAAGAAAAAGGCCAGCCGGCCAAAAAGTCTAAGTAGAACACTCTACGACATGAAGGGCAAAAAGGCCGGAGAGATCAAGCTGAGTGAAGAGCTTTTTGATCAGGATATAAACAAGGCCGTCCTGCACCAGGCAATGGTTATGTACCAGGCCAATAAGAGGAGCGGCACTGCATCCACAAAGACCCGTAAAGAAGTGCGTGGAGGCGGCAAAAAGCCGTGGAGGCAGAAAGGCACAGGCCGTGCGCGTACAGGCAGCATAAGAAACCCTGTGTGGAGAGGCGGAGGCATTATCTTTGGCCCGCATCCAAGGGATTATTCATATAACATGCCCAGCGGAACCAAAAAAGCGGCATTGAAGTCATCATTAAATGCAAAACTTGCATCTGACGCATTACATGTTCTGGACAAGGTGGAACTGGCCGAGCCCAAAACCAAATTGTTTCAAAAGGTCCTGGACAATCTCAAGATCAAGGCAAGCGCCCTTGTTATCCTTGATAAAGTTGACGAGAACATTAAAAGGGCAACAAGAAACATCCCGCGGCTTACAGTGAAAAGAGACCAGGATGCCAATGCCATGGATGTTTTAAGGCATAGTGAGCTTATAATTACCGAATCTGCACTTAAGAACTTACAGAAGAGGCTGATATGAAAGAACCATATAATGTTATAAAAAGCCTGCTGCGCACGGAAAAAGGCACGGATCTCATGATGCTCAATAAATACCTTTTCTGGGTGGACAAAAAGGCAAATAAGATAGAGATAAAAAATGCCGTAGAAGATATTTATAAGGTAAAGGTCTCCGGCGTAAACACAATCGCAATGAGAGGAAAGACAAAGAGGGTGCGCTACGAACAGGGGAAGACCTCCGATTGGAAAAAGGCCCTTGTTACCTTGAAGGAAGGGGAGAAGATAGACATAACATGAGTATAAAAAAATATAAACCGACAACTTCAACAAGAAGATGGACTGCCGTACCGGGCTTTGAAGAGATCAGCAAAAAAAGCCCCGAAAAGAGCCTCGTATATATTAAGAAGAGAACCGGCGGCAGAAGCAACACCGGCCGCATAACCGTCCGCCACAGAGGCGGCGGCCACAAGCAAAAGGTGCGCATTATTGACTTTAAGCGGGAAAAGCTTGACGTGCCGGCAAAGGTAATCGCCATAGAATATGATCCAAACAGGAGCGCAAGGCTGGCCTTGTTAAGATACATCGACGGGGAAAAGCGCTATATCATCGCACCCCTGGGGCTTCGTCTCAATGATGAAATAGTTTCCGGGATCAATGTTGATATGAAGATAGGAAATTCAACTATCCTGCGCAATATTCCGGCCGGTACCCCTATATACAACATAGAGCTTAGAAGAGGAAAAGGCGGCCAGATTGCAAGAGGCGCGGGCACAAGTGCGATCATCATGGCAAAAGAGGGCCCGTTTGCACACGTTAAACTGCCTTCCGGAGAGATCAGGCTTGTAGGCCTGGAGTGCTTTGCAACAATCGGACAGGTTGGAAATGTTGAACACGAAGGCATTATGCTTGGTAAGGCAGGAAAGTCAAGGCATCTGGGTATAAGGCCCTCCGTAAGAGGTGTAGTCATGAACCCTCACGACCACCCGCATGGAGGAGGAGAAGGTAAGTCTTCCGGAGGAAGGCATCCCTCTACACCATGGGGAAAGCCCACCAAAGGATATAAAACAAGGAAGGCAAAACCTTCTGATAAGTACATAGTAAAACGTAGAAAGTAGGAGAGAATATGTCAAGGAGCACCAAGAAAGGACCATTCGTAGAAGCAAAACTTTTGAAGAAGATCGAGAAGATGTATAGAAGCGGCATAAAAAAACCCATAAAGACATGGGCGCGCGCATCGACCATCGCACCCGATTTTGTCGGATACACCTTTTTGGTCCACAACGGAAAAAAGTTTTTACCTGTCTTTGTCACTGAGGATATGGTGGGCCACAGGCTGGGTGAATTTGCACCTACAAGAATATTCAAAAAACACGGGTCCCGTACAGAAGTTTCAAGGGAGTTAACATAAAATGGTATCAAAGGCATACGCGAGATTTATCAGGATTTCACCGCGCAAGATGAGGATGGTTGTTGATGTAATAAGAGGAAAGGGCGTCCATGAGGCGCTTAATATCCTGGCAAACCTGAACAAGCGCGGGGCGGAATTGGCCGAGGACATATTAAGGTCCGCCATGGCAAACGCAAAAAAAGACCCCAATATAAAGGATGAGAGTCTGTATATATCAAAAATGATGGTTGACGGCGGCCCTGTACTTAAAAGATTCAGGGCGATGAGCATGGGCCGTGCCGGCATGATACGGCACAGGACAAGCCACATATCTCTTGAGCTGGATGCAAGGCAGGTCAAGAAAATACCCGCTGCAGCCGCTGCCAAGAAAAAGGCAACAAAAAGAGGACCCAGGAAGAAAAAGGAGTGACATGGGACAGAAAGTACATCCATATGCATTTAGGCTAGGCTATATAAAGAACTGGAACTCAAGGTGGTTTTCCAAAAAACGGGAATTTCCGCAATTGTTAGTGGAAGACGCAAAGATACGTAAATTTATAAAAAAGAGCCTTGCCCAGGCAGCCGTCTCAAAGGTGGAAATTGAAAGGGCATCAAACCGCATACGCGTACTCATCTTCACGGCAAGGCCCGGTATTATTATAGGCCGGCGCGGGTCCGAAGTGGACAGGCTGAAGGAACAATTGCAAAACATGACCAACAACAAGCAGATCTTTATAGATATCAAGGAAATATCTTCCCCGCAGAAAGAGGCGCAGCTGGTGGCAGAGAACATAGCATATCAGCTTGAAAGAAGGATCGCGTTCCGCCGCGCGATG
>CAYVIU010000071.1:3862-7373 GCA_964451625.1 uncultured Planctomycetia bacterium
CCATTCAGGCGGGTGCCGGCGGCATAAAGATACTCTGCTCCGGGAGGCTGGGCGGCAGCGAAATCGCAAGGAAAGAAAAATATAAATATGGAAAGATCCCGCTTCAGACATTAAGGGCCGACATAGATTATGGATTCACTGAAGCACACACAACATACGGGCTCATAGGGATTAAGGTATGGATTTATAAAGGCGAGATACTACCAACCGTAGAGGCTAAAGGAGAAGTTAAAAATGGCGTTAATGCCAAAAAGGGTAAAGTTTAGGAAGTGCCAGAGGGGAAAACGCCGAGGTACAAGTTTTAAAGCGAGCAAGGTTTCCTCCGGTGAATACGGCCTTCAGGCGCTTGATAATGCATGGCTTACCAATATCCAGATTGAGGCCGCAAGGGTGGCACTCATGCGTACAATAAAACGCGGAGGAAAGGTCTGGATAAAGGTATTTCCTGATAAATCTGTCAGCAAAAAACCCGCAGAGACCAGAATGGGAAAAGGAAAAGGCTCACCCGAGTACTGGGTGGCCGTTGTAAAAAGAGGAAGAATTTTATTTGAGATGGAAGGGATCCCCATAGAACTGGCAAAAGAGTCCTTGAGGCTTGCTGCACACAAGCTGCCGTTCAGGACCAAGTTTGTAACGAGGAAAGACTAAAATGGCACTGAAACCAAAAGAATTAAAAGAGCTTACAAAAGAAGAACTGATACACAAATCCGAGACATTGAGAAAAGAACTCTATGGCCTCAGGACTCAGGTGAGAAGCGGCAGGGTTGACAAACCCCACAAGATAGGTGAAACACGCAAGGACCTGGCCCGCGTCCTAACTATACTGAATCAAAAGGATGGAAAAACCAAACCATGAAGCAGAGAACCGGAATTGTAGTAAGCAATAAGATGCAGAAGACCGTAATCGTTAAGCTCCAGAGGAGAGCCCCTCATCCATTGTACAAAAAGGTCGTGATTGCGCACACCAAAGTCAAGGCCCATGATGAGAAAAATCAGGCAAAGATAGGCGATACCGTGAAGATTGTTGAGACCCGGCCTCTCTCAAAGACAAAGCGCTGGAGAGTTATTGAAGTAATAAAGAAAGAAGGTTAGTTCCAATGATTCGCATGAGAACAATATTAGAGGTAGCCGATAACACAGGCGCAAAGCGCATATCCTGCATAGGGGTCATGGGCCGTTCAGGCAAGGACCATGCAGTTATAGGCGATATCATAACCTGCAATGTAAAGGAATCCACACCCGACGCCATAGTAAAGGCAGGCGAGGTGGTGAAAGCGGTTATAGTGCGTACGGCCTTTCCTGTGAAACGCGCCGACGGTTCATATCTCAGATTTGATTCAAACGCAGTAGTTATAATTGATAATCAGCTCAATCCTCGCGGCACAAGGATCTTCGGGCCTGTTGCCCGCGAGCTCAGGGATAAGAAATTTATGAAGATAATTTCCCTGGCACCAGAGGTAATATAACGGAGGATATCACAGGCGGAAGCCTGTGGAGGTAGAAAAATGAATCTTAAAAAAGGCGATACAGTAAAGGTCTTGGCCGGGAAAGACAAAGGCAAGAGCGGAAAGATCCTGAAGATTTTTCCGGATCAACAGAAGGCCGTAGTGGAAGGCGTAAATTTTGTAAAGAAACACACAAAAAAGCGCCGCCAGGAAGAAGAAGGCGGTATCATACAGATGGAAGGCAAGATTAATATATCCAACATCGGCATCCTGTGCAAATCCTGCAATAAGCCCGTAAGGATAGGCCGCACCAAATTAAGAGACGGGTCAAAATCACGTTTCTGCGTTAAATGCAAAGAGATGATATAATGAATAAACAAAAATCGCAAGCAAGGATGTTAGAGAGATATAAAGAAATAGTAGCGCCGGAGATGATGAAGTCAATGGGCTACAAGATCCCCCTCCAGGTGCCCCGCGTAAAGAAGGTAGTTGTTAACGTAGGTATGGGGGAAGGTGCGGCGGAGATAAAACTCCTGGAAGACGTACAGAAGGAATTGAGGCAGATCACCGGCCAACACGCTGTTATAACAAAGGCCAAGAAAGCCATTGCTACTTTTAAGATAAGAAAAGGCTCCGCTGTGGGCTGCAAGGTTACCCTGAGAGGAAAGACCATGTATGAGTTCCTTGACAGGCTCATCAACATAGCCATCCCGAGAATCAGGGACTTCAGGGGTGTCTCCCCGAAGGCCTTTGACCAGCACGGGAATTACACGCTTGGCCTCACAGAACAGATAATATTTCCGGAGATAGAGTACGATAAGGTCTCAAAGGTGCACGGAATGGACATTGTCATAGTGACAAATGCCGAGTCCGCAAGAGAGGCAAAAGAGCTTTTGAAATTAATGGGAATACCGTTCAGGAGTTAATGTGGCAAAAAAATCATTAGTAGTAAAACAAAAAAGAAAACCAAAATATAAGGTACGAAAGTACAACCGCTGTTCTCTCTGCGGCCGGCGCCGCGGGTTTATCCGGCGCTTCGAGCTCTGCAGGATATGCTTCCGCGAGCTGGCTTCACGGGGCGAGATCCCGGGCGTGGTTAAGGACAGCTGGTAATTAAGGAGATTTGATATGAGCATTTGTGATCCTGTAGCGATGATGCTTACTAAGATAAGAAACGCCAACCTTTGCGGAAAAAGCAAGGTTGACGTAAAGGCATCCAAATTGAATAAAGGCGTCCTCGACATACTGAAAAGGGAAAATTTTATACAGAACTACAAAGATATGCCCGAGGCCAAGTACGGCCTGATCAGGGTGTATCTTAAGTTTGACGAGGAAGGAAGGCCCGCATTACAGGGGCTGAAGAAGATTTCCAGGCCGGGCCTGAAGGTATATTCGAAGGCCAAAGAGATAAAGAGTGTGCTCGGCGGGCTGGGTATGAGCATTATTTCAACTTCTCAGGGGCTGATGACGGACACCCAGGCAAGAGAAAAAAAGATAGGCGGAGAATTACTCTGCCGTATATGGTGAAAAGATTATGTCAAGAGTAGGAAAAAAACCGATTGTTTTACCTAAAGGGGTAAAGGCAAAAATTGCAAAGGACACAGTCCTTGTTGAGGGGCCAAAGGGAAAACTCCAGATGGAGGTCTTTCCGGAGTTCAAGGCAGAGCTTAAGGAAAACCAGATTATTGTAACCAGGCCCTCTGAGATAAAACGGCACCTGGCGCTCCATGGCACTTTAAGGAGCCTGATCAACAACATGGTCGTGGGGGTTTCCGAAGGCTTCAAGAAGGAGCTTGAGATACAGGGCATGGGATACAAGGCCCAGGTCCAGGGCTCATCCCTTGTTATGCAGCTTGGAAAGAGCCACCCTATAACCTTTCCCATACCAAAGGGTATAAGCATAAAGGCAGCCAAGCCTCCCCAGATTGCCGTAGAAGGCATAGACAAGCACCAGGTCGGAGAGGTTGCGGCAATGATATGAAAATTCTATAAACCCGAACCTTATAATGGAAAGGGTATCAGGTATAAAGGTGATTAGGTAAGGCACAAAGCAGGAAAGACGGTAG
>CAYVIU010000072.1:0-7352 GCA_964451625.1 uncultured Planctomycetia bacterium
CGTACGCATACGCCATTTTATCCTCGGATGGTATTCTCCCTTGCATCAATGTTTTAACTAATTCAGTGACTGCGCCTTTGTTGGCAAATGCAGCTTCCATAGCTATGTAACTGTTTACGAATCTTCTGCGGGCTTTTTCTATATCTGAAGGATTGTCTCTATTATCCTCAAGCAAATCCCTGCCTTGGAATGCATCTTCTAGACCCGAATATTTGTTAATGCCATTATGGATAATCATTGTTTTTGTATCTCCGTAAGTCCATTCGCTAAGGCCATCGTGGATAATATTTGATATTATCTCTTTGTTGTCTTCAAGCCATTTTGAATGATACTCCATCATTACTCTGCACATTTCTGTTCTGGCTCCATAATGTTCGCCAAGGAAAACCCACATTGACCTTCTTTCGGTATCCTGCAGCTGCCCTGTTAGTTCTACGTATCTCCTGTTGCCTCTTATGTATCCAAAACTCTCTACATCATACCCAGGGAAGCCCGACCAGGCCCACATACGCCTATTTTGCATATTTCTGGATATGGCTTGTTTTAAGAATGGCAGTATGCCGTGTCTTAGGGAAAGATTATTTCTATCTCTTAATGCCAGATCAAGAGTTGTAAGTCTTAAATTATTAGATCCGAATGCGTCAGAATATACGTCCCAACGAACATATATGGGTGCCCTATGGTCAAACACGTTGCCTTTGGAGAAGGAGCTCATTATCAAATCCCGTAGATACCCTGCTATAAGTTTGGTGTCTACATCATAATAATGATGTTCTAATATCTGCTCTCTAATATAATCGGCTAAGTTCGCCGCGAGATTTTCAAATCCTTCAATTGCCTCGTCGAATCTTGCATCTCGATTTACAAAGCCGAGTAAAGGTAATCCTGTTAGTTTCAAGACGTTTACCTCGCCTTCTACCACAGGAATGGCTCCGTCAACCTGGCCCTTTGCCGCAGGAATAACCCCGTCAAATTGTATCTTGGGGATTTCCCTAATGCCCAAGTCATCCATTATACCCCTCTCAAGTTCCTCAACTGCCTCTTCGAGTGATGCAGCTTCCGCAGGCGATGTGCGGCCGGGTTGCTCGTGGGCATATGACCAATCAAGGCCTTCATAATAAGCGGAGTATTCGGAAGTGAGGTCTTCTGAAGTATGCTTTACGAGTTTTTGGACATCTGGGTTACTCTCAGGCATTCCCAGCGCATATGCAAAGGCTAAGAGGTACGATGCTTCATTAGTAGTAATATCATCGCCATATAACATCGTGCGGCCTATAATCTGATTTCTTATAAAGCCTTCTTTTTCATCTTCATACAGTAATCTATACATCGCCCAATCTGCTGCCAGTTCATCATAATAATCCGAACGGCTACCTGTATTATGCATAACTGAAACCAAACCATGGCCAGCTTCATGCGCAACAGCCTCTATGCCATGGAGTTGATCGTATTCCTCATCAAAGAGATGCGCTATGTTCAATCCCAATTTCATGTTATCCAATGGCTGGCCAAGGATATATCTCAGAGGATCTTTTGATTCACTGGCTTCGAACAATATATTCGTAAATCTTACATTGTTTATGCCAAGGTTTTCAATTCTCTTGTTCACTTCTTCGATAAGCGCGTTGTATTTTCCGGCCAGCTGCACCAATCGTGAAAGTGCCAGTTTAGCGGATTCCCTATCCTGGAAGCATTGTTCATAAAAGACATCTATGCTAAAGCCTTCGTTTTCAAACTCTTCGAAATCAAACTCTGCATTTCCAAAAGCGCTATCCCGCATAAATGCTTCGAGCTCTTCTTTAAATATCTTTCGTGATAGACGTTCAAAGGCACGCCCTTGGCCTACTTTCTCTCCATCAGCGTTAATTACGTAACCCGAAGATTCTACTATGCCGGCGATTCTGTCAAAAAGCTTATCTACAACACGCTCTATCTCTTCGGCTGTTATCGGCGATGTGCGGTCGGTGGCGGATTCTTCGGGTTGCGGGGTTATTGGATCATCTATAAGTTCATATATGGTTTCGGTAGGAATGCCCTCTTTATTAACTACATGTTTTACTTGTGTCTTATCTGACTTAGCAGGGTCAAGCCCTTCTATATAACTCTCATCAATTTTATCACTTATTGCCTTTGCCAACTGTTCGTGCGCATGGTCAAGCATATCCTCATTGTACGGTATATCCTTAACAACTTCGATTACAATATGCCAAATACCCCTCCTAACTTCCCAAGGACCGTGATGTAGCGCATAACCTATAATAATCGCCACTGCTGTCATGAATGCAAATAATGACTTCAACCCAAACTGGAAGAAAGTTTTTCTGAAGCTAAACTGTGCCGGCGATGTGCGACGAGTTCCGAACTCTGTCTCAAGTGAGTATTGATATTTTGCCAGTTTTCTTTCTGAATCCTCCAAGAATGTGATTAAGGTCATGTAATATGGCATACCCGTGACTTCGTCTTTCATCAAAAGAGGATTGCCTAACTCTTCCTTTAGCTGTTCTATATAAGCCTCTAATTCTTCGATATCCTTTGCTAATTTATTGAGTTCTTCCTTCATCCACACTCTATAGCGTTTTAGCCGTATTTGATCGGCTCTCTTTGTAAGCCGTTCTGTTTTATCTTTGCCATATGCTATTCTGGTTCCTACATCAATAACTCTTGTAACTAAAGTATCGGAATAGCCATTTTGTTCTATTTGTCTATGAATCTCTAGTCCAATCCTTTCATATGTAGTCCAAATTTTTAGATGTAGTGCATCAAAATCGTCCTTTGAAGTGATATTATATTCTCTTATTCTTCTATATGCTTCTCCTATTGCCGCATTAACCAGGGCTTCTTCGGTTGACTCTGCGTTTTCTTTTAAACGCTCAGGTAAAAGATTTCCAATAAATTCAGCATAGGTAAATCCTTCAAAAATAACTGCTCCGTCAATATCTTCTACGCCCACCTGCCCCCCAAGACCGATGAACTTTCGATAAAGATATGCTTTTATATCCGCAGATGGTTTCGCTCCTGCTAAGATAAGAAGATTGGGTTCTTGCATAAGTGTTCCAACCGCAGTCGTCTTCATGAAATCGCGTCTTGAAACTCCCATCGGCGAGGTGCGGGCAGCGTCGGCGGCGGCGGCATTGACAGGTGCGATCGGGGCTCGGACAGCCGGACGTCTTAGGCCATCGATTTCTGCTTCAAGTGCCTCAATCCTGCTGTTTATTTCGCTTAAAGATATTTTAATTTCTCTGAGCTGTTCCTCAAGCTCATTACACCTATTATAGGCAACCAGAAGGGCATCTCTGATTTTCTGCACGGCAATATAATCTTCACCTCTAAGTATGGCCCTCTTTGCATTAATTAGTTCCTCCAGGCGCTTATCATCACTATTCCATATATAATGTCTGTTGATTCCCTGTCTTGTTGCCTCTATTCGTCTTGTTAGCTCATTTATTTGTTCATTTATGACAGCAAGTTCTGCATCTATGTCATAACGGGCATTACGGGTATTTAATTCATTAGTAAGACGCCTTATTTTACCTGTTTCAGCATTCAGTAAGTTATCGGTAGTCTCTCTTCTGGCTTCAAGAGCGGCCTTTTCCTGTATCAGGGCATCCATTCTTTTCTGCAGGCTTTCTATGTCTCTCACCCTGCCACCCGCTTCATGGTCAAACGCTGATAATTTTGACTGGAGTTTTTCTACGTGTTCGTCAATTTCTCTTATTGTTCCATTATTTCCTTCACGCCTTTCGGCAGGCATGTGTCCATTTACCCCATTGATTGCATCTAAGTCGTTTGTTAACAGAGAAATTGCTGCCAGGGTATCTCTTAAACGGTTTCTGAGCGCTGGATCGTTGTTCCGTTTTAATTCTTTAAGTGTATCTCCACATATGCGCATCTTTTTATCGATTTCTGCACGCGCCGCATTCCAGGCATTTTCAGCTTCAAGCCTGTTTTGTATCAATCGTGCCCTTCGCTCAATCCTTATTTTTGACCTGCGCATTGCCTGTGCTTCCTGAGCCATGTGAGGCGCACCCAGTGCCTTAGTTCAACCCGTCTGTTTGTAATGGCATTTTTAAGTTCTTTTACCTGGAGGGTGTCCAAGTCGATTCTATTATCTATATTCTCAGCTAATACATTAAGTTGGTCTTCCCCGGCGGCTCTGATCTGATTCATCGTGTTTTGGAAATATGTGTTAGCCGTTGCTGCCCTCGCTTGGCGTTCTTGGCTGACTATATCTTGTTCCTGCACTTCAGGCTGCTGGGCCTCATCGCCTTCTTCTGGTACACCTATATCTCCTAATGGGTTTGCTATATTCTCATTATTTGCAATATGCGCAACAGGGTCCTCCATCTTTAGAAAAGCAAACCATAGTTCAGGGCTGAATCTCCTGTGCTCGCCCTTAGGGTCAAAATTAAGCTGCCACTGTTCGCTCTTTGATCTAAGGTAGGAATGTATACGGGCAAATCCGGTGTCATATCCGGCTTCAATGCCTGCATCTCCATCTTCTATTTTGCTTACAGGATCTCCTCCCCTGTTCATTTCATTCATGATATCCATATAAACAGGCAGTGAGTACTCGCCTATAACGCCTTTGGCATCACGTATGAAGCTGTCGAATCTGCCTGCGTGCCTGAGCAGTTTCTGGAAGACGAACTCTATATACATAGCAAGTTCATCGCCTAATACGTCAAACGGGCTGTCTATGCCGTAGTTGTCATTGTTTATCTGGTCTCTTCTCTCTATTAAAAGGTCTCTTCTTTCATCGTCGATATCCCTACTGAGTTCCACGTCTATTCTCTCGATTTCCTTTGAACACAACGCCTTTCTAATGTCGTCGAGCTTTGTTTCGACTGTTTCATGCAGGAACTGATCTGTGAAGAAGTCGATTCCCTTGTCTATCATGCTTGTCATCTGTCTTGAATTTAAAACAATGTTTCCTTCATGCTCTATGACCATCCTGTGTTCAAAGCCTTCTATGCCTGCGCGCATTCCCTCAAGGCTTGGATCTGTGCCAAAGTCCACCCATTCGACGTCCATTCCCTCGAGTTTCTTCAACTGCACTTCCAGGAGTTCGCGTTGGTGATCTTCCAAGAAACCGTGTTCTCCATTAAATGCCAGGAGACCTCTTAAATTTTCAACGGCATCACGCCTTATATTGTTAGGGTTTTCTATCCAGCCCTTATCTAATGCCATGAGGCGCCTTTCTATTCTTTCCATCTTTCCAATAAAGGCCCTGTTTCTTGCAAGGGTTGGGTCTGCCATCATAGCTTCCATACCATGCCTTCGCGCTGCTTCAAGGTTTTCTCTTGCGCCAACGAGTTGTACCTTTGCCCGGAGATCAATTCCATACTGCCTGCGTGCAGCAATGCATTCATAATTGTCAGAGTCTTTCTGCGCCTCTTCGTATCTTTCGTTTGCTTCTGTAATGTCATTCCTTGCTTTCTCTATTGATACTATCAGTTCAACATGTTGTTCTTGTCCCTCATGTCTTTCTCTAAGTTCCCCATATTCCTCCGCCTTGGTTTTGTATTCTTCCATAAGCTTTTCGTGTTCTTCTGCTACCGGATCGTAATATTGGCTTCTTAATTTTTCATACTCCTCGAACATAGTATTATATCGTTCTATTGTCGGACCATATTGATCAACTGCAGCCTGATATGCAACTTGATAGCCAAGCCGTGAAGATGCCAGAGTAATTTGGGCATCAAGCGTCTCTTCTGTGCCAGGCTTTTCTCCAGCTTCTTCAGCCTGAATCCTGGCTTCTTCAATTTTTTGTTCAGCTTCCCTGGCCTCAGCTTCAAGGGCTTTGAGCTCATTTTCCAATTCTATAATTCTTGGCCTAACCCTTTCTATCAGCTCCTCAAGCGCCTTTATCCTTGCTACAAGGGCTCTCAGCTCCTGTTCCGGGCCATCGAGTACGCCTGCAGTCTTGCCGAGTTCTTCCCGTGCTATTTCTATATTTTCTTCCCCTCTCTGTTTTATCAAATTCATATACGCAGTCCGCGCCTCTTCAAGGTCCTTCTGGGCCTCTTCCTCTGCCCTGAGCGCGGCCATGACATCCTTCAACCCGCCTACCATCCGCCTTCTTGTCTTTACTATCTGAAGCTTGCGCCATGCTTGCGCAATTCTGCCTTTTATTCGGCCGGCCAGGGCTTTTCTGACAGCCTTTGCGCTTGCAAGGTCCTGCTGTTTTTTAAGGAGTTCATCCTGTGCGCCCTCCTGGTTCTCCAAGGCCTTGATTTCCGTCTCTAATCCCTTAATCTTGGCATCTATTGCTTCGAGTTCGTGTTTGGCTGATTCATATTCGCGCCATGCCTGCGGGAGATTATATGAATCTTTTATCTTTCTAAATCTTTCTATACGCTTTTCATTCCTTTTCATGTTGCGGTTCACTCTCCAGGCGTGCCATGTCTTTTTCGGCTCCAGCACAGCCCGCCAGGCATTCTTTATCTTTAACCACAGGTTTGCATGTAAAAAGAGGGTGATCTCGTCAAGCTCTTCTATAATCCTGAGGCCATTTGTTGTCGTCCTTACTGTAAAGAACAGGCCGTCTTCTGTGCAGAATTCACCGGCAAAAGGCTTTGCCTCTATCTGCTGCCCGAACCAGCTATTTGTCCTTGGGTCCTCTTCTTCTTGATCAGATCTCTTCCTGGCAATGACTTCCTGATGCATAAGCACCCTGGCAAGGCCTGTCTTTGAAATCCTCAAGACTGCACTCTCTTCATTGCCACAGAAGATTACTGTCATTTCTTCATCGGATTTCATATCTTTTCTCTGCCTGTCCAGGTTTTCGGCATTTCTTATCGGGGTCCAAAAATCGGATATTTGTGTTTCCGGAGGTAGGAATACAATAGGCCTTCTTAGCTGCATTGGGTCAGCATTTAAGAGTTTCTGGCTGCCTAATACCTGGGCAGTGAGGGCTTCCTTGTTGTCCATTGTCTGGCCCTCTTCAAGCTGTACAACAATTCTCTCGCCCGTATCATCAATTTGGTTTTCACGTATTCTGTTTTCGCCGGCTATCCGCCTGGCGGCATTTTCCCGAATGATTGCCTCGGCTTCTTCGGCGGTGATAACCATATCTGTGGCAGTGGTGACATATCTTGTTGTAACCACAGTCCTTGCCCTTCCAACAGGGCTACGCCTTGTAGCAGGGGCCTTTATCGGTGTGTTATGAAGTTCGCGCAGCCTTGCATCGCACCATTCCCTGTCAACTGTGCTTAATTTTCGCAAGGCTGTGAGAAGGGTTCTGGCTTCTTCGATATTGGCCGCAGCCTCACCGGTATTGAAGCCTACTCTCTCCGGCTGGACTGCTTCCTGAGATTGCTGTGAAGGAGTTGGGGTTTGTATATGAAGTGTCT
>CAYVIU010000073.1:0-3956 GCA_964451625.1 uncultured Planctomycetia bacterium
TGCCAGGCCTCGTCTTTATAATGCAGAGTTGATTCCGCGTATATGCCTCTGTTTATGTATATCCTGTGGGTGTAATCTTTTGTTGTCAGGAGAACGAGTTTGGCGCAGGTTAAATAGCCGGGGTCTATGTTTATGAGCCTGCGGCCGTTTTCAGAGAACTTTTTTTCCACACTATTGGTGAATAGCTTCAGTCTCTCTATGCCTTCGGCCTTTGAGAGTTTCTTAAAGCTTAAAAACCTGCGTAAAAGATTTTGGCCCATCTCCGCCTTGTAATAAGATGTCTTGTCAAACCTGAATACATCGCTTTGGGCATCTGTGGGGCCGAACCTTTTTACCAGGATGCCTTTTATCTCGTCAAAGAGCGCTTCGTCCTTACTTACCAGGCCTACTATTATTTTTACAGGGTCGCGGGGAGCTATTTTCCCCATTAAGAGGTGAGCCCCTTGACATACTCGAGAAAAACCTCTTTTTCCTTTGGCACCATGTTGATGAACTTTATCCCTGCATTAAAGGTCCTCTTGCTGGCCCCATCGAGTGAGGAGCTGTCTTTAACCCATACTACTTTGCCGTCAGCAGAGATTGCTTTCTGGCACACAGGGATTTCGATTTGCAAACCCAAAAGGGTCTCGACCAGGAGTTTTTCGCATGTTTCAAGGAGTATGCCGCCTCCGCTTATATTTTTTGTACGGCCGTTTAATAAGAGGTGCGGTTTTTTCTCTATCATATATTTTACGCTGAGCACTTTCTCCACTCTTATGCTGCGCCGCCTCTCTTCATTGCCCCAGTATCCGGTCATCTTGCCGGTAGGGATGTTCTGGTGTTTTATCTTACGTTCCTCAATATATAGGGCGACCAGCACGAATATCAGAATTATTACTATCAGAAACTCCACTAAAAGAAACATATGTCAGCTCCTATTTTTGGGCATGCTCTGCGGTCTGATTTATGTATTCTGTAAGGAGGATTTTATCGGCGTCTTTTATTTCATCGAAAAATATAGCAACGTCATGGCCTACTTCTTTTCCATCGACTATTACAGGGTGTGTCCGTACTATTGTGCCGTGGCAGTCTATGGTCCTGGCGCCCTTTTTGCCGTTCTCAGATAAAGGCACAACCAGGGATATGGCTACTTTGGATAAAAGCGGGAGCGCGGTGGCTGTCCTGCAGTATGCCCCTGAAGAGCTTATGTCCATGGTCTCTGTTGCAAATGCCTCATCTCTCCCCATGATTTTAACGGGGATGGATGCGGCAAATCTATTTTCTCTATTTTTTGTCATCCTTTTTTTCTTTTTTGGCCTCTGGCTTGGGTTTTGCGGCCTTCCAGCATCTTTTGTTGCAGAAATATTTATTGTTGCGGTAATACCAGCTTTTGCGCTTTAACTTTTTTCCGCATTTCGCGCAGACTGTTTTATCCACTGCAGGCCGGCCTTTCTTTTCTTCTTTGGGCTTTTCTTCTTTTGGCTTCTCTTCTTTGGGTTTTTCTTCAGTCTTGGCCGGTTCTTCTTTTTTAGCCTCTTCGGTTTTTTGTTCCGATTGCTTTACCGCTTCTTCTTTCTTTGCCTCTTTGGCAGGCCCCGGCACAGGTTTTTGTTCCGGTTTTGGTTCAGGCTTTGGTTTTTGCTCTTCTTTTGGCTTTTGTTCTTCTTTTGGTTTCTGCTCTTCGCTCATTTTATATTACGCTCCTCTCTTGTATATGTAGTAGTATTATAACTTAATAATTGTATTATTTCAACAAAAAAAACCCCGCCTCGTTTTTTACAACGAGGCGGGGATTAAGAAACAACTTCTCTAATATGCCTTATTCAGTTTGAAATACGAATTCAGGTTCCAATATTGGCATATAGTCTTCTGGTAATGGGAACGGGAATGTGATTAATTCATACACTCCTGCGCCAGTCCTTACGATTGACATCCCAATACCTTTTGCTGTTCCGACTGTTAATCCAACCAACGGGTTCTGTTCGATGCTGGTGTTATAAATGTTCTTTGGAATTTCCACCCAACCGGTTAGGATATTAGCAATACCTCTTCCGAGCTTCTTAGCCGGATCTTGAGCATAGCTGGCTGTGGCAATGCTTAGTATTGTCACGATAGCGACTGCGATAATTAATGCTTTCTTCATTCTTCTTCACCTCCTCCTCTTATGATTTATTTATTAAGTCTTTACACCTTAAAAAGTTAGCTATTTGAGTAAGTATATCATATATATATACTAATGTCAAGGTCAGCCCTCTTTTTTGAGGATTTCCTCTACTATTGCGGTTATGCGGGCTGTGCCTTCCTTGTCCAGATTGGAGAATTCTATGCCTGTATCATAGCTTACCTTGCCCCTGGCATCGGTCCTCTTGACTACCCACATTATAGAGCCGCTGCAGGAGATGGGTTTTTTGCCGTCTTCCAGGTAGATTTCAAGCTCGACGTTATGGAAGATGCGGAGGTCTTCGTGCAGGATGACGCATATGCCCCCAAGGCCAATATTCTCTGTATAGGTACTGGCCTTCTTTGAAGGCATGTGCCGCCTTTTGATATTTATTTTACATTTATAATTGGCGCGGGGAAACCGCCGCCTGTCTAGTCCGCTCCACATAACAAAATTAGTATACACTATTCCTTTTTAAAATGCAAGACAAGCTTGAAAGCAGGGCCCGCTTATGGTATACTTTTATTGTTATGTACAGGGAATTTTACGGACTCAAGGAAAAGCCTTTCAACGTAACCAGTGACCCCAGCTTCCTCTTCTTAAGCAGGCGCCATAAAGAGGCCTTCTCCCACCTTATTTACGGTATTGAGGAAAGGAAAGGCTTCCTGGAAATCACAGGTGAAATCGGAACAGGAAAGACCACCCTCTGCCGCGCCCTCCTCAACCGGCTGAACAACAAGACAAAAACCGCATTCGTTTTTAATCCGAATCTATCCGGCCTCCAGCTCCTGCAGATGGTGATGGAAGACCTTGGCCTCAAGAGTATAAGAAATAATAAAATGGAGCTTTACCGCCAGCTGAATAAATTCCTGATTGAGCAGCTCACGTTAGGCAATAACGTAGTCCTTATTGTGGATGAGGCCCAGAATCTCAGGGCCAATCTCCTGGAAGAAATAAGGCTCTTGTCAAACCTGGAAACAGAAAAAGAAAAATTGATACAGATAGTCCTCGTGGGCCAGCCTGAATTGCAGAAGAAGCTTGATAAAACTTCCCTGAGACAGCTCAAGCAGAGGATCGGGGTCAGGTATCACATGCTCCCTCTTGATAAAGACGAAGTCTCCCTCTATATACAACACCGCCTCAAGGTGGCGGGAAGCATCGGAGGTATTGAGTTTGGCGAAGGCGCGATAGATGAGATCTATAATTATTCTTACGGCACCCCGCGGCTTATCAACATCCTCTGCGATAAGGCCCTTCTCCTGGGGTATGTGCTGGAGGCAAAAACGATTGACGAGGGTATTATAAAAAAATCGGTTAGCGAGATCGAAGGCATCGGCGCAGCCGAATTGGTGGGTCAATATGAGTATAATAAATGAGGCCCTGAAAAAGGCTTCCAATAAAAACAGGTCATACCTTTCGGATATCGTGGCCGAGACCTCGAAAGAGGCAAACCGCGTATTTCATCTGGATACACAGCGCTCCGTCCGGAAGAAGAAATGGGTTGTCCTGGGAGGTATAAGCGGGACACTTGCAGCCGGCATAGCCGTCTTTACCCTGTTTTTAGGCAGGGGCGTCCCTCAAGCCCCTCCCCCTGCGGCAATAAAAGAGGCTGTTCCTGAGATTGCAAAACCGGTTGCGCCTGAACCCAAACCCATAAGATTTAAAACCAAATTTACCAGGCTCCCCAATTTGGAGTTAAACGGCATTATAAAAGGCCGCGGAAAGCCGATAGCGCTTATAAATGATGAGGTGCTGAATGTCGGGGACAGCGTGGAAGGTGCCGTAATAACGAAGATCGGAGAAGAAAGCGTTAATC
>CAYVIU010000073.1:3966-7326 GCA_964451625.1 uncultured Planctomycetia bacterium
TGCTATTTGATTACAACCATTTTTTATAGCGATAGCGTTAATCTTGTTTATAAAAACGAAGAATTCATCCTGCGCATAAAATAGTTATATATCAAGAGAAAACCTGAATATCTTAAACCCGCCCAGATCCGCGCTCTCAAGCTGTTTGAAGCCCGTCTTTTTACACAGTTCTATTGCCTGGACCATCCTGTTTGTGGTCCTGAAGACAATGCGTTTGTAGCCGTTTTCCCTGCAGAAGCCCACGGCCTTATCCACTAAGATCCTTCCGTATCCTTTCCGTCGGGACTCGGGGTTTACAAAGAGCCTCCGGAGGAGGGCGGTCTCGTCGGTTTCCCTTTTTACCCCGGCGGTGCCTATGATGGAATCATTTTCCTCTATGACGAAGAAATTGTTTTTCAGGCCGCTGTATGTTTCACCGAGTGAATATAAATCGCTGTCAGAGTAGCACGATTTATCAAATGGATATTCTTTTGTGAGAATAGAAAGAATCAATTCCCTTATTTTCGGATAATCCTCTTCTTTAAAAGTCCTGACCTGCATATAATCAGCTCCTTGATTTTATGATGCCTTCAATCAGTTTTTTGGAAATACCCTCGCGTATTTTAACCTTCCCTATTCTTACGGGAAGAACGAATCTGTTTACCCCGTGTATAATCTTTTTGTCATAAGACTGGGCGCGCATAATCTTTTTTAATCCGATCTTTCGTATTTTTACGGGAAGCCCCGCGGCCCTGATTAAAGACTCAATTCTTGTTTTGTCCCCGGGTTTCAGCATGCCCAGTTTTACAGCAATCTCATTTGCCGCCACCATGCCTATAGCTATGGCCTCGCCGTGAGTGTATTGTTTTGAGTATCCTGCCGCGGTCTCAATGGCATGGCCTACTGTGTGGCCGTAGTTAAGTATTGCGCGCACTCCCCTGGTGTCCTTCTCGTCCTTTTCCACTATGCGCGCCTTTATCCTGCTGCACCGCTGGATTGCGTATCCGAGCGCTTCTTTGTCCAGTTTAAGTAATTTTTTTATGTTCTTTTCTATGAATGCAAAGAGTCTCGGATCAGCGATTACGCCGTATTTTATTATCTCTGCCAGGGCTGTCCTGACCTGCCTTGTTGGCAGAGATCTTAAAAGGTATGTGTCTGAGACAACAAGCCTGGGCTGGTAGAATGCCCCTACGAGATTCTTGGCGATATCAAGGTCTATGGCTACCTTTCCACCGATTGCAGAATCAACCTGGCCTAAAAGAGTGGTTGGGACCTGTATATAAGGAATACCCCTTTTGTATATGGATGCCACAAAGCCTGCTACATCCCCGACAACGCCGCCGCCTAAAGCAATGATAAATGTACCTCGCCTTTTATCGTGTCTTGATATTTGTTGAAGGAGCCTCACTACCTGGGTATTGGATTTACTGCTTTCTACAGGCGGGATCTTTTCACAAGCAAGGCCTATGCCCTGAGACTTCAGGGCACGTTTTAATTGGCTGCCGTATAGAGTCCATATACGGGGATTGGTGATTGCTATAGCGTCTTTGCCCAATCTCAGGCGTTTTAATACAGGGCCTATCTTAGAGAGGATCTTGTGGCCTATTATGATCCGGTAGGATCTTCTGCCCAGGTTTACTTTGATGGCCTTCATATTAGATAAGTATATATTATATTATCCAAATTAGCAATAAAAAAATCCCATTTTTTTGAGAGTAATAATATATGGGATTTAGAATACCGCTATCCTTAATTGCTAATTACCGGGTGCGCTAGGGTTCCCGGGTTCTGCTGGCGGTACCCCACTTGGATTAGCAACAACTGCATCATCGCCAGAAGAGGCACTAGAAGAAACATCAAGGGCTTCATTTGCAGCGCGGCCAGTATCTATTTTATTGACAATTTCTTCTGCATTGCTTTGTGTATCGGCAGACACTTCTCTATTCACCGAAACCTCGTAATCTGCGGCACAGCCCTCTGCTGCCTCAAACCACGCATCCTGGGCATAAGCTGTACCGGCTATGCTCAATGCCAGTATTATTAAAAATGAAATTTTTCTCATACTACTCACCGCTTCCCCGTGTTGAGAACACGCCTTTTGCCTATCTAGGCGCCTATATCAGTCTCCATAATCAAGTATGGACCAGCTTGCATGGGAAGTCAATACCCTGCGGAAGGCCCATTTGTGCTTGGGAAAGCTAGATTTTGTATATATTAACATTCATATTGCTAAATTGAGGGTAGGTAAAGATGGGTTAGAACAGGATGGTCATTCTGGCCAGAAAGTACTCGGATTTCTCCTGGTTGCCTGCAGGATAGGCATCCCCGGGGTAGAATACGCCGTACCTGACAGAAGAATAACAATTATGGTATGCCTTCCAATATATAAACAGGTCTATCTCAGTACCGAGGAACCTCTCTTCCTCTGTAGCTTCAACATCATATATGCCGCCGTCTTTTTTGTGCTTATGATATAAGTAGTATTTAGCGCCTACGCCCAGTTGATTAAGATTGAGGATCTTGGCCTTTTCAAACGGTACCATAGAGAAGCCGGCTTTATATATAAACATGTTGGAGAGCCTTGGCATAAATGCGTACCCGGCCGCGTACGTGCCATAATAAAGGAAGTTGTTGTCATCCCCTAATGCATTACCGCGCAGGGTGTTGGTCACCCTTTCCCTGTCAGAGTCACCTGAGCCAAAGGCTGTTTCTATCTCAAAGGTCGGGTGAGTGGTCATGTCAAGGCGGTATTTTCCGCCTGCGTTATAGGCCCATGCGTCAATACCGCATTTTTCACGGTTTGTCTGCAGTATGTCGCAGTAAGTGTTGCCGTATTCTTTTATAATCTCAACCCAGTATTTGCCGTCTTTTACAGGTTCACCCGAAGCGCCCAACCCGTAATACTGGGAGTTGTAGCGGTATTTTTGCCTTTCTTGTGGCTCAACAAGCGATCTGTCTCTTTGAAGCAGTGTATATCCATAAAGGACATTGTTTTTTATGCCCCTGTAGGCCAGTTCAGTTCCCCAGAAAAAACGCTTATGTTCTTTTTTGTATTGAGGGGCGCTGTAATCCAGGTTTGCGTCGTGCGGCTTAGTCCTTACACCGAATGTTTTAAGTGATAGATTAAGCGGCAGGTCAGCCTCTATCTTTATCCCGTCATGTACATCGCTGTATACGATGCCGCGGCCCAGTTTAACATACTGCCTTCCTACGGTTGTCTTAAAAGGGACACCCTTGCGCGACAGGTTAAATGTTGCATAAAGCATGTCAAGGTAAGGCCCGTACAGGTCATCCTGTTCTCCGGTGTAGTCTTCAGAGGTCCTGTTTTCTGAATGGTAATACCTGCCCCTCGCGTAGATGGTGAGCATTTTATGGTTGAAT
>CAYVIU010000074.1:0-7162 GCA_964451625.1 uncultured Planctomycetia bacterium
GTATAGTATTGGCAGGGGGATTGGGTATCAGATTAGGTAGTTTAACGCGCATAACAAATAAACACCTTTTGAACATCTACAACAAGCCGATGGTGTTTTATCCAATACAGACACTTGTGGATGCGGGGATAAAAGATATACTGATAGTTACAGGTGGTAATCATGCAGGGGAATTCCTGAGGCTCCTGGGCAACGGGCATGAGTTCGGCCTTAAGCATATTAATTATACCTACCAAGAAGGCGAAGGCGGGATTGCAGAGGCCCTGGGACTGGCTGAGCATTTTGCTGACGGTGAGAAGATAGTGGTTATCTTAGGCGACAACGTCTTTGAAAAATCCATTAAAAAATATGTAAATAATTTTAAGGCCCAAAAAGAAGGTGCAAGGATTATAATTAAAGAGGTGGAAGACCCAGAGCGTTTCGGAGTAGCAGACTTTAAGAATAATAAAATTATTTCCATAGAGGAGAAACCTAAAAAGCCAAAGAGCAATTATGTTGTTGCAGGAATTTACATGTATGATAACCAAGTCTTTGAAATTATAAAAGGTTTAAAACCATCAGCAAGAAATGAATTAGAAATAACAGATGTAAACAATACCTATTTAAGACAAAATCAGCTTTATTATGATATGTTAGATGGTTGGTGGACAGATTGCGGTTTACCAGAAACCTTATATAAAGCTACGAAGCTTGTACGTCAAAAGTTATTGAAGAATAAAATATAAATGGGGTATAAATATAATATAGATTATTCGTTCTTTGAAAAATGGTCACCAAATATGGCGTATATTCTTGGTTATATTTTTGCTGACGGATGTCTTATGTATATTGGTAAGAAAACAAGAATTTCTTCTTGTGATAGACGACATTTAGAAAAAGTTTCACATGTTTTGAAATCTAGTTATCCGCTGGAAGTGAATCGAAGAAAAAACAGAAAAAGACTGAATTATAATATCACAATTAGTAGTAAAAAGGTATATTTTGATTTAATCAGGCTTGGATTGATTCCTAGAAAAAGTAAGATAGTCAAGTTTCCACATGTACCTAAAAAATATTTTTTTCATTTTTTAAGAGGATATTTAGATGGCGATGGTTCCATATATTATGATAGGCCACATATAGATAGAGGAGATAAAAAATATATACGCCTAAACACCTGTTTTATTTGCGGTTCTTATAAATTTTTAGATGTAATGCAAAAAATTATTAGTAAGAGGCTGAATATCCAGCAACAAAAGTTATCTAAAAATCATACTGCTTTTAAATTAAGATATTCTAGCAGAGATTCATTAAAACTATTGAAGCAAATATATAATGATAGAAATGCTTTATACCTAAACAGAAAGCATGATAAATACTTAAACTATGTTTCAGATAATTAAAAAAAAGAGCACAAAATGAAAATTCTGATTACTGGCGGGGCCGGATTTATAGGCTCAAATTTTATTAGACACATCCTTGGTAAGTACAAGGATTATAAAGTTATAAATCTTGATGCACTGACTTATTCCGGAAACCTCGAAAACTTAATAGATGTAGAGAAAAATCCGCGCTATGAATTTGTAAAGGCCGATATATGCGACAAGGCGCTGGTAGACAATTTAGTCAAAGGCGTAAACGGTATAATAAACTTTGCGGCTGAGAGCCATGTAGACAGGTCCATTGACAGCCCCCTTGATTTTTTTCATACCAATGTGGAGGGCGCGCAGAACATATTCGAAGCCGCGAAAAAACACAAAATAGCGCGTCTGATTCATATGTCAACCGATGAGGTGTACGGCAGCATACCAGAGGGTTTTTCCAGGGAAGGAGACCATCTGGAACCAAACAGCCCGTATTCAGCAAGCAAGGCAGCTTCTGATATTCTTGCCCAATCTTATTATCATACCTATAATCTACCGGTTGTTATCGTAAGGCCCTCCAATAATTTTGGCCCGTACCAGTTTCCTGAAAAAATCGTATCTTTATTTATCACAAACGCCCTGGAAGGCAAAAAGCTGCCGCTTTATGCAGACGGCATGAATGTAAGAGACTGGATATATGTGCTGGATAACTGCGAGGCGATTGATACGGTTTTTCATAAGGGAAAGATAGGCGAAGTATATAATGCCGGAGGCGGGAATCATCTTACCAATAATGAAATCACAGATTTTATCCTTGAGGCATTGGGCAAAACAAGAAGCCTGGTTGAATTTGTAAAAGATAGGCCCGGCCATGACAAGCGCTACGCGCTTAATACAGACAAGATTAGAAAATTAGGGTGGAAACCCAGGCATAATTTCAGAGATGCGCTAAAAGATACAGTAGAATGGTACAAAACCAACCATGATTGGTGGAAAAGGCTAAAGGAGACCGAAGATGTTTAAGAAACTGAAGAAGAAGATATTAGATAAAAAGGCCAGAGTCGGTATTATCGGCCTGGGATACGTAGGCATGCCGCTTGCGGTTGAGTTCGCTGAGGCCGGGTTCAGTGTTTACGGCATAGATACCAATCAAAAGAGGATCAACCAGATCAAAAAAGGCACATCTTACATTATTGACATTCCCTCAGATATTGTCGCTGCGCTTGTTAGTGAGAACAGGCTTCATGCGACTACAAAATACAATATAATCAAGAAGTTGGATGCTGTCATCATCTGCGTGCCGACGCCTCTAAGCAAAACCAAGGAGCCTGACATATCCTATATTATAGAGGCCGTTAAAAGAATAGCCAAACACAAAAAGAAGGGCCAGCTGATAGTCCTGGAAAGCACCACTTATCCGGGCACAACCGATGAGATAGTCCTTCCGGCACTTGAATCCAACGGCCTTAAGGCAGGCCGGGATTTCTTCCTTGCATTTTCACCTGAGAGGATTGACCCGGCAAACAGGAACTTCTCTCCGCGCCAGATACCCAAAGTCATCGGAGGCGTTACCAAAGAAGGCGGCAGGCTTGCCCAATCGTTGTATGCCCAGGTTATGGATCAGGTAGTAATGGTTTCCTCATCCAAGATAGCAGAGATGGCAAAACTGCTTGAGAATACATTCAGGAGCGTGAATATAGGGCTTGTGAACGAACTAACCCTTATGTGTGACAAGCTCGGTGTAAATGTGTGGGAGGTTATTGAGGCGGCCAAGACTAAACCATTTGGTTTTATGCCTTTTTATCCGGGGCCCGGCATAGGCGGCCACTGTATAAAGATAGACCCCCTATACCTGTCATGGAAGGCGAGGCTGCATGGTTTTGAATCAAAGTTCATCGAGCTTGCAGATCAGGTAAACTCAGGAATGCCTGAATATGTTTCGAACAAGGTAATAAGCGCATTAAATGAAAAGAACAAAACCGTTAAAGAATCAAAGATTCTTGTCCTGGGGATAGCGTATAAAAAGGATGTAAGCGATACAAGGGAATCCCCGGCACTTGAGATAATAAGGATACTTCAGGGCCACGGGGCATCGATTTCGTATTTCGATCCGTATGTACCGGAAATCCTTGTGGAAGGCAAAAAGCTGAAGTCCACAGATCTTAACAAGCGCACATTGAAGAGCAGGGATTGTGCGATCATTGCCACGGATCATACCGATGTTGATTATAAAAGAGTAGTAAAAGAATCAAAGTTAGTGGTGGACACGCGCAATGCAACAAGACACATAACAAATAAAAAAATAGTGAGGCTGTGAAATGGCTAAATATCTGGTAACAGGCGGAGCAGGATTTATCGGTTCAAACATAGTTGATGAACTGGTAAAAAGAGGTGAAAAGGTAAGGGTCGTAGATAACTTTTTCACAGGCAAAAAAGAGAATCTTACCCACATTATGGATAAGATAGAGCTTGTCGAGGGAGATATCAGAGACGTTGACCTTATGAAAAAATGCGCAAAGGGCATTGATTTTATCCTTCACCAGGCCGCGTTCCGGTCAGTGGCAAAATCAGTGGAGAACCCGGCTCTTACAGGCGAGATAAATGTGCAGGGTACGCTCAACATTCTCGTGGCCGCAAAAGAGGCGAAGGTTAAAAGGGTGGTGAGTGCATCCTCAAGCTCTGTTTACGGAGACACCGCAATCTTTCCTGAAAAAGAGGAACATGCCCCCGCTCCTATTTCACCTTATGCCGTGTCTAAATTAAGCACCGAATACTATTGCCGCGCCTTCAGTGAAACATTCGGGCTTGAGACAGTGTCTCTGCGCTATTTCAATGTATTCGGCCCGCGGCAGAACCCTGAGAGTAAATACTCAACAGTAGTCCCGGCCTTTATATTCAGGATACTGAAAGATCTCCCGCCTCAAGTAGACAGCGATGGAAAACAATCACGCGATTTTACCTACGTGAGCAACGTGGTAGATGCAAATATAACAGCCGCAACATCTCCGAAGAAATGTCTCAGCATGGTATTCAACGTTGCCTGTGGTGAATCTTACTCAATCCTGGATATAATCAAGGCAATAAATGAACTTTTGGGAAAAGATGTAAAGCCGGTGTTTGGCCCCAAGAGGCCGGGCGATGTACGGCGTACATATGCCGATATATCTAAAATACAAAAATTCCTGGGCTACAAACCAAGAGTAGACTTTAAAACGGGTATAAAGAAAACCCTGGAGTGGTTTACAAGCAATAAAGTGGAGCTTATATGAAAACAGCACTCATTACAGGCGGTGCAGGCTTCATAGGTTCGCATCTGTGCGATTTGTTGATTAAAAAAGGTTTTCAGGTGATCTGTATGGATAACCTGATAACCGGCAAGAAAACAAACATCTCTCATCTGTTAGACAGCCCCAACTTTAGATTTGTCCAGCATGATGTCTCGAAATACATAGACATAAAAGAAGGCCTGGACTATATACTGCATTTTGCCTCTCCTGCCAGCCCTATAGATTACCAGGTTTATCCCATTCAGACGCTAAAGGTCGGCTCTCTTGGCACACATAATACGCTGGGCCTGGCCAAGGGAAAAAAAGCCAAATATTTATTGGCCTCCACATCAGAAGTTTACGGGGACCCGCTTGTGAATCCGCAAAAAGAGGACTATTGGGGTAATGTAAACTGCGTTGGGCCGCGTGGCGTATATGATGAGGCAAAAAGGTTTGCCGAGGCCATTACCCTGGCCTATCACAGGACACATAAGGTTGATACCAGGATTGTCCGTATTTTTAACACCTTCGGGGAAAGAATGAGAAAGAATGACGGCCGAGTAATACCGAATTTTATAAACCAGGCGATTGAGAACAAGCCGCTAACCATCTATGGAGACGGGTCTCAGACAAGGAGTTTTTGCTATATATCAGACCTTATAAACGGGATATATAAATTGATGCTTTCAAAAATCAACGACCCCGTTAATATCGGCAACCCGCGTGAGATGTCCGTAAAAGAGCTTGCAGAAAAGGTTATCGGTATAACCGGGAGCAAAAGCAGGATCACGTACAAAGAGCTGCCTGTGGATGATCCTAAGGTCAGGCGCCCTGATATAACCATGGCCAGAAAAAGGCTGAAATGGAATACAAAAATAAAATTGGAAGAAGGATTAAAAAGGACCATTCATTATTTTAAAAATAACAAGAGGTGAAATATGCCACAGTACCTGTTAACAGATAAACAAAAAGGGGTTTACGAATTCATAAGGGAATACGTGAAGAAAAACAATCATGCCCCGTATATCCGCGAGATTCAGGAAGGCTGCAATATTGTTTCTTACAAAGGGGCAGTAGACAAGCTTCTTGCCCTCGAGAAGAAAGGATATATAAAAAGAAAGCTAAACAAGCACCGCAGCATAGTAGTCAGCGGCGTGTAATAAGGGAATCCAAAATGAAGATACCATTATTAGACCTGAAAGCCCAGTATCTTTCCATTAAAGATGAAGTGGATAGTGTTGTAAAAAGAGTCCTTGAAAATCAGGATTTTATATTGGGAGAAGAAGTAAGAAATCTGGAGCATGAAATTGCCTCTTACTGCGATGTAAAGTATGCGGTAGGTGTGGCCTCAGGTACAGATGCCTTGATACTTTCCTTAAAGGCCCTTGATATAAAAGAGGGGAATGAGGTTATCACAACCCCTTTTACCTTCATAGCGACAGCAGAGGCTATCTCCCTTGTTGGCGCAACGCCTGTTTTTGCAGATATTGACCCCAGGACTTATAATATTGACCCGGAAAAAATAGAATCCAGGATTACAAATAAGACCCGCGCGATATTAGTAGTACACCTTTACGGCCAGTGCGCTGATATGGATCCTATACTGGACATTGCCAAACGCCATAATTTAAAAGTGATTGAAGACTGTGCTCAGGCCATAGGCGCTGCGTATAAAGGCCGCAAAAGCGGCTCAATAGGCCATATAGGCACATTGAGTTTTTTCCCCAGTAAAAACTTAGGGGGCGCAGGCGATGGAGGCATGATTGTTACAAATGATGAAGGCACAAGAGATAAAATACGTTTATTAAGAGTCCACGGCAGCCGTAAAGGATACCTTCATGATGTTATAGGCTATAACAGCCGCCTTGATAATCTCCAGGCAGCAGTTTTACGCGTTAAGCTTAAGCATCTGGACAAATGGATTACCGCCAGACGAAAACATGCTTTAAAATATGATCAGTCTTTATCAGGGCTTAAAAATCTCACCCTTCCGTTTTCTGCGGATTATTCCACGCATACATATCACCAGTATATAGTAAAAACAGGAAATAGGGCAGACTTTAAGGAGTTTTTATTGAAAAATGGAGTGGAGAGCAGGGTTTATTATCCCATTCCTCTTCACCTGCAGAATTGCTACAAATTTCTCGGATATTCCAAAAAGGCCTTTCCTAATTCCGAAGAGGCAGCCGAAAGTGTGGTCGCCCTGCCGGTTCATTCCGAACTTAGAAGCGAACAGCAGGAAAGGGTTGTTGATACTATAAAAGAATTCTTGAAAAAATGAGCCTAAAAAGATCATTTTATGATATTTCGTATGTTTTAACCGGATATACGGCAAATTTTCTGTTAAGCCTGGCTATTTTATTTATCCTGGCAAGAAACTTGGGCCCGGCCAGATACGGAATATATACACTCTTTCTTTTAGTGGGCAACATATTTTTTAATTAAATCATTAGCATAAATTAGATAGTTTAGTTAATTTATATAAGATGGAATATTTTAAAAAAAATTATTTATTTTTGATATTTGCAATATCTATAATTTTTGTTCATCAAA
>CAYVIU010000075.1:0-7072 GCA_964451625.1 uncultured Planctomycetia bacterium
AAAGGCGGCGTAGGGGGAGGGGACCTGGCAAAGGCAGTCATAAAGGCAGCCGAAAAGCCGAATTCATTCAAGTTTTTATACCCGCTCAGCGTATCCATAAAGGAAAAGATCAGGGCCATTGCCACAAAGATATATGGCGCAAAAAATGTAGAGTACACGGATGAGGCGAATGAGAAAATAGCAAGGTTTGAAAAACTCGGCTACGGGAATTTCCCGATATGCATGGCAAAGACGCACCTCTCGCTTTCCCATGACCCAAAACTCAAAGGCCGGCCCAAAGATTTTACGCTTCCGGTGCGCGATGTGCGCGCATCCGTAGGGGCAGGATTTCTGTACCCTATATGCGGAAGGATGAGGACAATGCCGGGGCTGCCGACAACCCCGTGCGGAACAAAGGTGGACATTGATGACAAAGGAAAGATACGAGGACTCTTTTAGAAAATATCTGGACGACCTTGCGGCAAAAAAACCTGCGCCGGGAGGCGGGAGCGCGGCAGCCCTTTCAGCTTCTTTGGGGGCAGCGCTCGTTTCAATGGTGTGCAATTATACCCTTGGAAATAAAAAATATGAAAAACATGAAAAGGACATAAGCAGAATCCTGGCAGAATCAGAGATTTTAAGGAAAAAGTTCATGGAGCTTGTTGACGCCGATGTAGAGGCGTATAACAAGTTTTCTCTCTCAAAAAAAGACGAGGCCGCCCTCAAAGATGCATTGGGCGTGCCCCTTGAGATTTGCGAGTTTTCCTACAAGGCGTTGATGCTCTGCCCTGAGCTGGCTGAAAAAGGGAACAAATACCTTGTAAGCGATGCCGGATGCGCGGCAGAGCTTCTGGAGGGGGCGTTTTTCTCCGCACTCTTCAATGTGGAGATAAACCTGGCCGGTATTACGGATAAGGATTATATAAATAAAATAAATAATATTGTCGATCCTCTTAAAAAAGAGGTAGTGACGGTAAAGAATTCGACTGTTAAAAAAGTCAAGGGAAAGGTGAATAAACAATGAGCGCTGTAATTTTAGACGGAAGGGCACTGGCAAAAAAGATAAGAGAAGGCCTTAAGGCGGATCTCGCGGGGGCCGTTGCTAAATACAAAGCCCCGGTAAAGCTGGCCGCAGTCCAGGTGGGAGAGAGCGCCGCATCAGCGGTTTATATAAAAAGCCAGAAGAAGGTGGCCGAATCTCTCGGCATAGAGTACAATCTCCACACGATGAAAGGCAATATTTCTCAGGGGGAACTGACCGACTTTATAGAAAAACTCAACAAGGATAAAGACGTAACAGCGGTGATTGTCCAGCTCCCGCTGCCGAAGCAGATAAACTCCAGGATTATCCCTGAATTTATAGATGCCAGAAAGGATGCAGAGGGGATGAACCCGGTAAACCTGGGAAAGGTCCTTTTGGCCGACCATACAATCGCACCATGCACACCGCTTGCAGTGATGGAGCTTTTAAAATTGAGCGGCGTTAACCTCTACGGGAAAGAGGCGGTCGTGGTAGGCCACAGTGAGATCGTGGGAAAGCCCCTTTCGCTCATGCTCTTAAAAGAATTTGCCACAACGCGTGTCTGCCACATAGCCACGGGCGAGCGCGGCGTGTTGGCCGATCACGTAAAAGAGGCCGAAATTCTGGTGGTTGCAGTGGGAAAGGCCGGCCTCATAAAAGGCGAATGGATTAAAAAGAAGGCAATAGTTATAGATGTGGGCATAAACAGGGTCGGAGACAAATTGGTGGGTGACGTGGAATTTGATGAAGCGGCCAGGCGAGCCGGATTCATCACACCTGTTCCGGGAGGAGTAGGGCCGCTTACAGTTACGATGCTCATGAAAAATGTAATAGAGGCATATAAGGTGCAGAATGGGGCTTAGAGAAAAAATAAAAGCCGGAAAGTTTATAGTAACAAGCGAGATAGGCCCTCCGAAAGGCACAGATATAAAAGAGGTGCTGGAGGATGCCGAATTAATTAAGGGAAGAGTTGATGCGATAAATGTAACGGATCTCCAGAGCTCAGTTATGAGAGTCGGGTCCCTGGCCATCTGTCGTCTTTTGAAAGAAAAGGGTTTTGAACCTGTTTATCAGATGACATGCCGCGACAGAAACCGCCTCGCGCTTGAAAGCGATATGCTCTCAGCATCCGTTTTAGGAGTGAAAGATCTCCTGCTCCTGACAGGTGATTACACCACCCTGGGCGACCACCCGCAGGCAAAACCGGTTTTTGATCTTGACGCCGTACAGCTGATAGGTGTTGCGAAAACTTTAATGGCCGGCAAGGATATGGCAGGGAATGATCTTAAAGGAAAACCTGACTTCTGCATAGGCGCAGTGGTTAACCCGGGCGCAGATCCGCTTGAGCCTGAAATTATAAAGATGGAGAAAAAGATTACAGCCGGCGCAGAATTTTTCCAGACGCAGGCCGTATATGACGTGGAGCAGTTTAAAAAATTTTTAGAGGCAACAAAACACCTCAAGACGACTATTATTGCCGGGATAGTATTATTAAAATCAGCAGGCATGGCCCGATACATGAATAAAAATGTTTCAGGGGTCTCTGTGCCGGATAATTTGATCAAAGAAATGGACACAGCCGAAAAGAAATCAGTTAAATCAATTGAGATTGCGGCTCGAATCATAAATGAGCTTAAAGGTATTGTAAATGGTATTCACATAATGCCTATTGGATGGGATAAGAAGGTTCCTCTTGTTCTTGACGCGGCAAAACTATAGAAGGAGTTATTAAGAATGGCAAAGAAAAAAGTTAAGGCGGTTGATAAGGCCTCTCAGGCCATGATACAGAAGGCCGAAAAAGAAAATATAAAACTTATATGGGACAGGCTCGAGAAGATGGAGCCGCAGTGCGGTTTTGGACAGCTCGGTGTCTGCTGTACGTTCTGCAATATGGGCCCGTGCAGGATAGACCCATTTGGTGAAGGCGCGCAAACCGGTATATGCGGGGCTGGTGCTGACACAATAGTCGCAAGAAACCTCCTGCGCCACATCGCGGCAGGAGGGGCAGCGCATTCTGACCATGGAAGAAGTGTCGCCCATGCGCTTCTCCTGGCAAGCGAAGGAAAGTCGCACGACTACCAAATAAAGGACGAAGCGAAGCTTCGGAAGATTGCGGGTATCCTTGACATCAAAATCGAGGGAAGGACAAACGAAGAAATCGCCAAGGATGTTGCATTACAATGCCTGGCTGAATTCGGCAACCAGGAAGGGGAGCTGAAGTTTATCAAACGCGCCCCGGCAAAAAGGGTGGAGCTCTGGAGAAAATTAGGAATAGTCCCGCGCGGCATTGACAGGGAAATCGTAGAGGCCATGCACAGGGTAAACATAGGTGTAGACAATGATTATAAAAATATAATAAAACACGGCATGAGGGTTGCCCTGGCGGACGGATGGGGCGGATCAATGATAGCGACAGAACTGCAGGATATCATGCTCGGCAGCCCGAATCCTGTTAGAGGAAAGGTGAATTTAGGAGTGCTAAAAGAAGATATGGTGAATATCGTCGTACACGGCCATGAAGCGCTTCTCCCGGACGCGGTTATAAGGGCGGCAAAGGATCCTGAACTTTCGGCCCTGGCTAAAAAATATGGGGCAAAGGGCATAAATATCGCAGGCATGTGCTGTACGGCACATGAGGTCCTGATGCGCCACGGCGTTCCTTTAGCAGGAAACTTCCTTCAGCAGGAATTGGCAATATTGACAGGGGCAGTGGAGGCAATGATCGTGGATGTACAGTGCATCATGCCCGCATTGAGCGGCATAGCAACTTGTTTTCATACAAAGATCCTGACAACCTCGCCCCGGGCGCAATTCCCGGGAGTGAAGCTTTATGAATTTAAAGAAGAAAAGGCAGTGGAGGTAACAAAGCAAATAGAAAAAGAGGCAGTGGAGAATTATAAAAATAGAAGGAAGGAAATAGTCTCCATCCCAAAAGAAGAAATGGACCTTGTGGCAGGCTTCAGCGCAGAGGTTGTGAGTAATATGCTCGGAGGAAAATACCGCGCTACATACAGGCCATTGAATGATGCGATAATCTCCGGGAGGATACGCGGCCTCGCAGGTGTTGTGGGCTGCAACGAACCGCATTTACCGGCTGACCAGAGCCACATTGAATTGGTAAAAGAACTCATAAGAAATGATGTCCTCGTACTTCAGACAGGCTGCTCTGCAACCGCGTGCGCAAAGTCAGGGCTCCTTACGCCTGAGGTGGCGTATAAGTTTGCCGGCCACGGCCTGAGAGAGATATGTGAAACAGTGGGTATCCCGCCGGTTTTACATATGGGTTCATGTGTAGACAATTCAAGGATACTTATCGCTGCTTCACAGGTCATAAAAGAAGGCGGCTTAGGGGATGACCTTTCTGATATACCTGCTGCAGGGGCTGCGCCGGAATGGATGAGCGAGAAGGCAATAACGATCGGCTTCTACTTTGTGGCAAGCGGTGTGTTCACGGTCTTTGGCACACCCCAGCCTGTAATGGGGAGCAGGAATGTTACAAACTACATCTGCAAGGAACTAAAGAGCATCACAGGCGGTCATTACGCATTTGAGAAAGATCCGAAAAAAATAGCAAAGCTGATAATTAATCACATAGACAAAAAGAGAAAGGCCCTGAACCTAAAACCTTCAATGCACCGGCCGATAACAGTAGGCGCCAAGAAATGAAGAAAAAGATATTCTGTGACGTAACAAAATGTGTTGCCTGTAAGGCGTGTGAGATTGCATGCGCGGTTGAGCACTCTAAAGGGAAAGATCTATTTTTGGCCCTGAATGAAAAAGACAAGCCTAAAAAAAGGGTGAAGGTCTCGGAATTAAGGGACGATGTTGTATCCATGCATTGCCAGCATTGCGAAGATGCGCCCTGTGTCGTGGCGTGCATGTCAGGGGCGCTGGAGAAAGACAAGAAAACAGGTGAGGTCATCCAGGACAAGACAAAATGCGTGGGCTGCTGGATGTGCGTTATGAACTGCCCCTTTGGCGCAATCGCAAGGGATATTGAAAAACATATTGCAGTAAAGTGCGACCTCTGCCCGGACAGGGACGGCTTTGCATGTGTGGACGCCTGCCCTACAGGTGCGCTATTCTACGGTACACTCGAAGAATTTAAAGAACACCTCAACAAGAAGAAAGCGGTAAAGAAATGAATTATGTTATTATAGGAGCGAGTGCGGCAGGGTTGACCTCGGCTGAGACAATAAGAGAGATTGATGGCTCATCCAAGATCACAGTGGTGAGTGACGAGGCCGAACAGCTTTATTCGCGCTGCCTGCTTACGTATCTGATTTCAGGGAAAATCAAGGAAGACGGCCTTAAGTTTAAGGAAGCCGATTTCTTCAAAAAGAATAACATTGATATTATTACGGCCAACGGCGCAGAGTCCATTGACCCGAAGAAGAAAGAAGTCCTGCTGAAAGACAAAAAAAGAATAAAGTTTGATAAACTCCTTATCGCGACAGGGGCCTCTCCTAAAAAGCTCGGGATTCCCGGGGAAGACCTGAAAGGGGTATTTGGTTTAAGGACTATAAAAGACGCCGAAGGCATAATCTCCATGCTCGATAATGTCAAAAACGTTGCCATATCAGGCGGCGGGCTTATAGGCCTGAGGGATGCATACGCATTAAAGGCCCGCGGCAAGAAGGTAACAGTGATTGTAAAAAGCCCACAGGTCCTGAGCCAGATGCTTGATAAAGAGGGCGCGGATATACTGGAGAAAAAGTTAACGGCCAACGGCATCCAGATCAAAAAGGGTGTGGCGGCTCTCGAGATTACCGGAAAAAATAAAGTAGAAGGAATAGTTCTGGACAATAAAGAAAAACTGCCCTGCGAACTTGTTATTGTAGGTAAAGGTGTAGTGCCCAATACGGCACTCCTCGAGGGCACCAATATAAAGGTAGATAAAGGTATTATAGTAGATGATAATTTAAGGACAACTCATACTGACATATACGCGGCAGGTGATGTGGCCGCTACGCAGGACATAGCAAAGGGCAATCTGGCGCTAAACGCTATATGGCCTGTTGCGGTTGAACAAGGAAAAGTTGCGGGCCTTAACATGGCAGGCAAAAAGACGCAGTACGACGGCTCGCTCGGCATGAACTCGGTGGATTTCTTTGACTGGCCTGCCATATCCATAGGCATAACAAAACCCAAGGAAAAGGGTTTCGAGGAATTGAAGGCCGTTGATGCAGGGAATTCCGTTTACAAGAAGATAATTCTTAAAGATGATATTATAAAGGGAATGGTTTTTATAGGAAAAGTGGATAACGCGGGTGTAATAGGCATTCTTATAAAAAAGAAGGTGAACGTGAGTGACGTGAAGCATCTCCTTCTGAAGGATAGTTTCGATTACGCCAAGATACTTCCATTGATGGAAGGGGAAGAATATCAGTATATATAGCAGGGAGGAAGCATGTCAAAGATTGTAGCAGCAGCCGCTATGAGAGGGGCTGGGAAACTTGCAAAAGAGGCTGAAGAGTTTTTTAACAAGGCGGTTAAGGAAAAAGGGAAAGATACCAAGGTAGAATTTCCTGAGACAGCGTTTTTCTTCCCGATGGCCTACGCATTGATGGGTGTGGAAGTTAAGACGCTGGCTGAGATAGAGCCGGTCCTGAATCACATAAAGAGCCTTCTCCACGATGAACCAACCGAGAAACTCTGGCTTCCATATTTAGGGAATGCGCTTGATTCAGGCATAGCCGCGCTTTTAAGTGAAGAGATCATTGTCGCGCTGAGATACCTGTACGGACAGGCGCCGGAGCAGGATTGCGAAGGATTCTTTACCGATACCATCATGCGGACACTCGGCATACAGCTTGTGGACGGAAGGATGCCCGGCTTTGCGGCAATACTTGGCGCGGCACCGGACAATAAAACCGCAGTAAATATTGTAAGAGAACTTCAAAAAAGAAATATTCTTACGTTTGTGGGCTCAAATGTTAAAGGGAGAAGCATAATCGACCAACTCAAAGAAGAAAAGGTGCAGATGGGCTGGGACACATACATAGTACCTAACGGAAGGGATACGATTTCCGCGATATATGTCCTGAACTGGGCCATCAGAAGTGCGCTGAC
>CAYVIU010000076.1:0-6907 GCA_964451625.1 uncultured Planctomycetia bacterium
ACGGTAGCATAATGAAAAAATTAAAAGGTATAGCAAGAAGAAGAAAAAGGATAAGAAAAAAGATTGTCGGCACCAAGGAAAGGCCGCGTCTTTCCATAGCCAGGAGCAATCAGAATCTTTACACACAGCTTATTGATGATCTGAATGGCCGGACACTGTTATCCCTTTCAACGGCAAGCCCTGATGTCAAAAAGGCAGTCAAATACGGCGGAAATGTCAAGGCGGCAAAGGCCCTCGGAGAGAGCCTGGCCAAACAGGCAAAGGAAAAAGGCATTACAAAGGTAGTATTTGACAGATCAGGCAGGCTTTATCACGGCAGGATCAAGGCTTTAGCAGAGGCAGCGCGCAAAGGAGGACTTTTATTCTAATGCAAAAAGATGCTAATAAAATGAAACAGTCACGGCTTAACAAGCGCCCCCAGGCACCCCCGGAATTTCTTGAGAAGGTAGTGGCCATCAACAGGGTTGCCAAGGTTGTTAAAGGCGGAAGAAGATTCTCTTTTAATGCGCTTGCAGTGGTGGGAGACAGCAAAGGCAAGGTTGGATACGGCCTGGGCAAGGCAAATGAAATCTCTGAAGCGATAAGAAAGGCCCTGAGCCATGCAAAAAAATCATTCAAAAAGGTCAACCTTAAAGGGACCACAATCCCGCATGAGATTATAGGCCGTTACGGCGCGGCAAAGGTGCTGTTGATGCCTGCCTCAGAAGGTACAGGCGTAATAGCCGGCAGTTCGGCAAGGGCAGTGTGTGAAGCAGCCGGCATTCAGGATATATTGACTAAATCCCTTGGTTCCAACAACCCCTCAAACGTGGTTAAGGCAACATTAGACGGGCTGGAGAGGCTAAGGCTTAAGAGGTAAATATGAAATTGCACGAATTACGCCCCCAGAGGGGCGCGGTTAAAAGACGTAAAAGAATAGGAAGGGGCCCGGGATCAGGCCATGGCAAGACTTCATGCAGGGGCCACAAGGGCCTTAAGGCAAGAAGCGGCCCGAATCTGCGTCCGGGTTTTGAGGGCGGGCAGATGCCCCTTATAAGGCGTATCCCCAAGAGGGGATTTATCCCGCGCACAAGATTTTCGTTCCAGGTGGTAAACTTAAGCGCTTTAACAAAATTAAAATACGAACAAATCACGCCTCTTGAACTTGAAAAGTCAGGGCTTATAAAGAGCGCAGAGACCCCGGTAAAGATTCTCGGCACAGGCGAACTTACAAAGGCCGTAAACGTAGAGGCGCACGCATTTTCAAAGTCCGCTATTGCAAAGATAAAGAAGGCAGGCGGAAAACACAAGGAAATCAAAAAATGATTGCGGCATTAGGAAATTTATTTAAAATTCCTGATCTCAAGAAAAAGCTTCTTTTTACGCTCGGCATGATCGTGATATACAGGCTCGGCGCCTACATACCCACACCGGGCATAGACGGCGCAAGGCTGGCGCAGTTCTTTGACAATATCGCAAAGACTCAGGGCGGGACACTATTCGGCATAATGAATATGTTCTCAGGGGGTGCGATGGCGAGGCTCACGATATTCGCATTAGGAATAATGCCGTATATATCTGCCTCAATCATACTCCAGCTCCTTACAGCGGTTATACCGGCGCTTGAGAAGCTGGCAAAAGAAGGCCAGGCCGGCCACAGAAAAATAGTCCAGTACACTCGTTACGGCACAGTGGTGCTGGCAGTGATACAGTCATTCTTTATAGCACTCTGGCTTGAGAACGCCCCGCAGTTCAGGGCGCAGGGCCTTGAGATAGTGACAAACCCCGGCTGGGCATTCAGGATCCTGACGGTTATCACCCTCACAAGCGGCACAGCATTTATCATGTGGCTGGGCGAACAGATCCAGGAAAAGGGCATCGGCAACGGTATATCTTTGATAATCACAGCCGGTATTATTTCCCGTCTTCCGACGGCAATATTCCAGCTTATAAGCCTGATCGCGCCGTTTTCACCGGAGAGGTCGCAGATCCAGCCGTTTACCCTTATACTCATGCTTGCGATGCTTATAGGAGTGGTTGTATCTGTAGTTGTAATTACGCAGGGCCAGAGAAAGATATCTATTCAATATGCAAAGAGGATAGTCGGCAGAAAGATCTACGGCGGACAGAGCACTTATATTCCTTTAAAGGTTAACCAGGCCGGCGTTATACCTATTATATTTGCGCAGTCAATAATAATGTTTCCGGCAACGATTGCGAGTATTGTGCCGAATCAGTTTATGCAGACGATCGCCAGTTCTTTAACAAGGGGCGGATGGGTATACAATGTAATTTATTCGCTTATGATCATATTCTTCTGCTACTTCTATACGGCCATCACCTTTAATCCGGTGGATGTGGCGGACAATATGAAAAAATACGGCGGGTTCGTCCCGGGCATCAGGCCCGGAAAAGCGACAGCCCAGTACCTTGATTACGTAATGACGAGGATCACCCTGCCCGGAGCGCTCTTTTTGGCAACGATCGCAATATTGCCGAGTATTATAAGCGCGGGGCTGAAGATCCCTTATCTTATTGCAAGTTTCTTCGGAGGCACCGGTCTTTTGATTATAGTCGGTGTCATGCTTGATACAACCAGGCAGATCGAGTCACAGCTTCTCATGCGCCATTACGACGGCTTCATGAAGCGCGGTAAGATTAAAGGAAGAAGATAGTGAAGTTGATACTGTTAGGCCCGCCAGGGGCAGGAAAAGGTACGCAGGCGGATGTGATCTCAACGAAGTTGAATATGCCCCACATATCGACCGGGGACATGCTCCGTGAAGCAGTGAAAGAGGGCAAACCCGTCGGTAAAAAGGCAAAAGAGTATATGGAGTCCGGCGAGCTTGTGCCCGATGAAGTCGTGACCGAGATAGTGAAGCAAAGGCTCGAGAAACCGGATGTCAAAAAAGGTTTTATATTAGACGGCTATCCAAGGACAACCGCCCAGGCAGAAAGCCTGGATAAGGCCCTGGAAGCGTCTGGCAACAATATAGATATCGTTCTTTATTTTAAGACATCCCCTGAGGTGAGCATCGCAAGGCTCTCCGGCAGGAGGATATGCTCTGAGTGCGGCGCCAACTATCACATAAAAAACCGCCCGGCAAAAAAAGAAGACGTCTGTGATAAGTGCGGCAAAAAACTCTACCAGAGAAAAGACGACGAACCCGGCACAGTAAAGAACAGGCTTAAGGTCTACGAAGAAAAGACAAAAGACCTGATTGAATATTATAAGAAAAAGTCTTTACTGAGAGAGGTACCCGGTGATTTTGAGGTAGAGGCACTTTACAATGTTTTAAGGGATCTTTTTAAAAAAGAAAAACTGGCGTGATCCCCATAAAGGACAAAAAAACTCTTAATAAGATTCGCGATGCGAGCAGGATACTCGCAAAAGTTTTTCAAGGAATAGAGCTCTTTATAAAACCTGGAATTACGACCCTGGATATAGACGGGCATGCAGCCGGGATCATAAACCAGCTTGGTGCAATACCCGCATTCAAGGGATACAAGGGGTTTCCCGGGAATATATGCGCAAGTGTGAATGAAGTGGTTGTACACGGCATACCCGGTGAAAGGCGCCTTGCGCCGGGAGACATAATCTCCATAGATATCGGGGTCAAATACAACGGTTGGTTTTCAGATGCGGCAGCGACTTTTGCCGTCGGAGAGATAACCAAGGATGCGAAAAGCCTCATTGAGGTGACCGAGGGTTCGTTTTATGCAGGCCTGGAGCAGGTCTGGCCCGGAAACCCCCTCTCGAATATTTCGCACGCCGTCCAGGACTATGTAGAGTCTAGAGGTTTTTCAGTAGTGCGTTCTTTTGTAGGCCATGGAATAGGAGCTTCACTTCACGAACCTCCGGAAATACCCAATTTCGGCGGCCCGGGAAAAGGGCCCGAAATCAAAGAAGGCATGGTTTTTGCTATAGAGCCGATGGTGAATGCCGGAGGTCACGAGGTCGAGGTACTAAAAGACGGCTGGACAGCAGTGACAAAAGACAAGTCCCTGTCAGGCCACTTTGAACATACTGTAGCAGTTACAAAAAAAGGTGCGGAGATCTTAACAAAATGGCAAAAGAAGAACCTATCATAGTAGAGGGTAAAGTATTAGAGGCACTGCCCAACGCAACGTTTCGTGTTGAGCTGGACAACGGCCACGTGGTCCTTGCCTATGTAAGCGGCAAGATGAGAATGTATTTTATAAGGATCCTTCGCGGAGACAAGGTTACACTGGAGATGTCTCCATACGACTTAAATCGCGGAAGGATCATCCGACGGGAGAAATAATGAAGGTCAGATCAAGCATTAAAAAAATTTGCGCAAAGTGTAAAATTGTTAAAAGAAAAGGAATACTCAGAGTTATTTGTACAGACCCTAAACATAAGCAAAAACAGGGCTAACGGGAGATATCTATGCCAAGAATAGTAGGAATAGACATACCAAAGGAAAAAAGGATCGATATTGCCCTTACCTATATACACGGTATCGGCAGGACCAGTGCCAACAAGATCCTCAAATTCTGTGGTATAAGTCCAAGTGTGCGCGCCAAGGATCTCTCAGGAGCAGAGGTTTCAAAATTGGCACAGACCATCCAGAGGGATTATAAGATAGAGGGAGATTTAAAAAGAGAAGTAGCAACCAACATAAAACGCCTCATGAGCATAAGTTCGTACAAGGGCTTCAGGCACCGCAGGAGCCTGCCTGTAAGAGGGCAGAGGACAAAGACGAATGCCCGCACAAGAAAGGGGCCCCGAAAGACAGTAGGCGTTATAAGAGAAAAAGGAGTAAAGCATGGCCCAAGCGAAGAAGCCGGCAGCAGCAGCTAAACCCAAAGCGGCAGCCAAGCCTAAGAAAAAACTAGCGAAAAATGTTCCAAGCGGAATAGCTCACATATGCGCTACGTTTAATAATACAATCGTCAACATCACAGACAAAAGCGGAAACACACTCACATGGGCGTCCACCGGGACCGTAGGTTTCAGTGGATCCAAAAAATCAACTCCATTTGCCGCAGGCATCGCAGCAAAAGAGGCAGCAAAGAAGGCTATGGAGCACGGAGTGAAAGAGGTCGAGGTATTCGTAAAAGGACCCGGCTCCGGCAGAGAGTCCGCGATAAGGTCGCTGCAGGCAGCAGGATTGAATATTACCTCCATCAAGGACGTAACACCGATTCCACACAACGGATGCCGGCCGCGTAAAAGGAGAAGAGTATAAATGGCAAGGTATATTGGTTCAAGCTGCAGATTGTGCAGAAGAGAGCGTGTAAAGCTATTCTTAAAGGGTATTAAGTGCGCGACCGACAAATGCCCTGTGGCAAGACGCAATTACGCCCCCGGCCAGCATGGACAGCGCAGAGTAAAGTTTTCAAACTACGGCCTTCAGCTCAGGGAAAAACAAAAGGCAAAAAAGATTTACGGCGTCCTGGAGAGTCAATTTCGTTTGTATTTCAAAAGGGCAGAGGCCTCAAAAGGCGTAACCGGTGAAATATTGCTGCAGTCCCTGGAAAGAAGGCTTGATAACACTGTATTTCGTTTGACATTCACACTCACAAGAAATGAGGCCCGCCAGGTTGTGCTGCACGGCCATGTAAGGGTAAATGGAAAGAAGGTCAACATACCCTCTTTTCAGGTGAAGAAGGGCGATGTAATCGAGCTTAAGCCCAACTCAAAAGTGGCAAAGCGCACAAGAGAGGTAATAGAACTTGCGAAAGACCGCGGCATGCCCAGCTGGCTTAAACTGGATACACAGAATTTAAAAGGCGAAATCATAAATCTACCCTTAAGAGAAGACGTAGGTTTTCCGATACAGGAAAAATTGATCGTAGAGCTGTACTCGAAATAAGCAAAAAATACGGAGGTAAGAAGATGGGAACAGGCTGGAAAGATATGGAGATGCCTAAAAAACTTGATTGCGAAAACTCCACCTATAAGGAAGATTACGGAAAGTTTGTAGCAGAGCCTTTTGAAAGGGGCTTTGGCACCACAGTCGGAAATTCACTGAGAAGAGTCCTCCTTTCCTCACTTGAGGGAAGTGCCGTAACCTCGATAAAGATCGATGGTGTCCAGCATGAATTCGCAACCATGCCGGGAGTTGTAGAGGATGTCCCGGAAATAGTGTTGAACATAAAACAGCTCATTCTTAAATCCACCTTCAAGTCCCCGAAGACAATGTACATAAAAGTGGATAAAAAGGGCGCGCTCACCGCAAAAGACATTATCACCGATGAAACAATAAAGGTCCTGAACCCGGACCTGCACATAGCCACCCTTACAAAAAAGACAAAACTCAATATGGAGCTGGAAGTCGGAAAGGGCAGGGGCTACGTGACGGCCGAGAAAAACCGCCGCGAAGGCCAGGCAATAGGCGTGATTCCGATTGATTCAATCTTCGGTCCTGTAAAAAAAGTGACCTTCCATGTTGAAAATACAAGAGTAGGGCAGATCACCGACTATGAAAAGCTTATTATTGAAGTCTCAACCAACGGAAGCATAGACCCGAAAGAGGCAATGCTTCGGGCATCACACATCCTTAACAGGCACCTTGATATATTTGTAAACTTTGGAAAGCTCGTCGAGGAAGAGCCCCCGAAAGAAACAATAGTCGAAGAGAAGGAACTCTACAAAAAACTCGTACAGCCCGTATCAGAAATGGAACTTTCGGTAAGAAGCTCAAACTGCCTGAAAGACGCAGGCATAAAAATGCTCGGAGACCTGGTTAAGCGCTCAGAGATGGACATGCTTAAATACAGGAATTTCGGCAAGAAATCTCTTACCGAGATAAACAAGATCCTCATAGAAATGGGCCTGCACCTGGGCATGAAGATAGACGTAAAGAAATTCAAAGAATACGCAGCAGAGGCCAAGAAGGCAAAGAAATGAGACACAGAGTAAAAAATAAAAGATTAGGGAGGATGGGCTCCCACAGGAAAC
>CAYVIU010000077.1:0-6871 GCA_964451625.1 uncultured Planctomycetia bacterium
GGATGCTGAAGCACAAGGGCGCACTGCAGGTATTGAGCGCTGTGGAGACCGCTTGATAAAAGAAAATGCCCTTTTAAAAGGGCATTTGTGTCTTTAAATAATTTTAATATGTCCTGGTTTTTCATAATTCTGATATTACCCTTTCGGCGGCGGCCTTCGGGTCTTGGGCCTCGATTATGGGCCGGCCTATTACAATATAATCCGCACCCCTGTCAAACGCCTCTTTAGGGGTTGCGGTTCTTTGCTGGTCCTTCTTCTTCGCCCATTCAGGCCTTATGCCCGGGGTCACCACTATAAAATCTTCGCCGAGTTTCTTTTTGATGGCTGTGATTTCATCAGCGGAAGCTACTACCCCGTCCATGCCTGCCTTCTTGGCAAGTGATGCAAGAAAGAGGACCTGTTCCTCCGGTTCCTTATTTATCCCCACTTCTTTCAGGTTCTTTTTATCCATGCTGGTAAGCACAGTAACAGCTGTCATGAGGGGGCGTTTTACCTGGAGTTTGTCGGCGATTTCATCGGAGGCCTTTATGGATTTTTTCATCATGTCAAGGCCGCCGATGGCATGAACATTGAACATGAAGATTTCTTTGCTTGTTGCAGCGGCTGCTGCCTTTGCAACGATTGTGGGGATATCATGAAATTTTAAATCGAGAAATATCTTGGCCCCCTTCATCCTTATCATGTTCACTGCCTCGGAACCACATGAGGTAAAGAGCTGGCTGCCGACTTTAAATATCTTTATCGTAGGATAGAGCTTATCGATTAACGCTCTTGTGGTCTCGAGATCCGCTGCGTCTATGGCAGCTATAATCCTATCTTTCCTCTTTTCCATTGTTCTCCTAAAATAATGCGTAGATGAACGGGCTCAAGGCTGAGCCTTCGGCAAATATAATCAAAAGGCCTAAAAGGATGAGCAATATGATTATGGGGCTTAGCCACCAGACCTTGCGTACCCTCATAAATTCCCACAAATCTTTGAATATTGAAAGCTTATCTTTCAGGTTCTTCAAAAAACTCATTTTTTCTCCTTCTTTAGTGTGCCACGTCGCTTGCTATGATCTTTTTTCTTGCCTCTTCCGATTCCTCGAGCGGCTTCATGGCAGTTTTGTCCAGGACAAAATTACCCAGGACAAGATAGTCAAGCCCGCTCCGCATAAAACATAGAAATGCCTCGTGAGGGGTACATACAATGGGTTCACCCCTGAGATTAAAAGATGTGTTTAGTATTACGGGGCACCCGCTTTTCTTATAGAATTCATTTATAAGTTCATAATAAACGGGGTGGTGTTCTTTGTCAATAGTCTGTATTCTTGCCGAACCGTTTACGTGAGTGACAGAGGGAATGATTCTCTTATCCTCTTTTACCTGGGCGACAAGCAGCATAAACGGGCTTGGTTTATCCAATTCAAAATATTCACTCGCTTTATCTTCAAGCACTGTCGGCGCAAAGGGCCTGAACTCTTCTCTGAACTTGATCTTTGCATTGACCGTTTCTTTGGCATCGGGGTTTCTTGGGTCAGCAATAATGGAACGGGCACCAAGCGCACGCGGGCCAAACTCCATCCTATCCTGGAACCAGCCAATCACCTTTTTATCCACAAGGAGTTGACTTACCTTATTCACTAGTGCTCTAGTGTCTAGATACTCATACTCTATACCACTAGTGTCTAGATACCTCTTTATATCATCCTTTGAAAATGCCGGGCCTAAATACGGGTGCTTCATGGATGAGGTTCTTTCATTTCCCAGGAGGGCATAGTAAATGTAAGAGGCTACGCCGACCGCACCGCCAGCGTCCCCTGCTGCAGGCTGGATAAAGATATCATCAAAACCGGCCTCTCTTAAAATGCGGCCATTCGCAACACAGTTTAAGGCGACCCCGCCTGCCATACAGAGTTTTTTCTGGTTTGTAGTTTTGCGCAGGTGCTTCGCGGCCAAAAGGACTATTTCCTCTGTTGCCTTTTGAATACTTGCCGCAAGGTCCTGTTCTTTTTGTGTAATCGGCGTCTCAGGCCTTCTTCTCGGGCCTCCGAACAGCTTATCGAAATTTCTATTGGTCATTTTCAACCCATAATCAAAGGCGAAATATTTCATGTTGAGCCTGAAGCTTCCGTCTTCCTTTACATGGACCAATTTTTCCATTATGAGATCATAATATTTCGGTTTGCCGTACGGCGCAAGACCCATTACCTTATATTCGTCGCTGTTTACCCTAAATCCGAGATAATATGTAAATGCGTTGTACAAAAGGCCCAGGGAATGCGGGAATTTTATCTCTTTTAAAAGCTCTATTGATTTACCCTTTCCCACCCCGTATGCGGCTGTGGTCCATTCACCCACGCCGTCAAGGGTGAGGATGGCTGCTTCTTTAAACGGAGACTGGAAAAACGCGCTTGCAGCATGGGAAAGGTGGTGTTCGATAAAAAGTATGTCTTTTTCGTAATTTAGTTTTTTCTTTATCTCCTGCGGGGCCCAGAGTTTCTCCCCCATCCAAAGGGGCATTGCCTTAAGAAACGACGGGAAGGACCGCGGGAATGTGGCGATATAAGTGGAGAGGATTCTTTCAAATTTTATGAATGGTTTGTCGTAAAATCCTACGTAATCAAGGTCCTGCACAGTGATGCCGGTCTCTTTCAGGCAGTAATTAATGGCATTTATGGGAAAACTGAAATCGTGCTTCTTCCTGGTAAAGCGCTCTTCCTGGGCGGCGGCTATGAGCTTGCCGTCTTTTATGAGGGCTGCTGCTGAGTCATGATAAAATGCTGATAGGCCTAATATATTCATCAGAATTGTTTCTTACACCTTTCGAAGTCCGTTGCGATATGGTCTTTTTCAAGCCAGAAGGATTTTTTATCAACAAAACGCTTGTTGAGGAGATCTTTTCTCATGAGGTAATTCACGATAGCTGTTATAGCAACTACTGTAAAATATATTATTGTAAGGAGTATTGTCCTCGGAATGACGGCAAATTTCTTTGCAAAAATCATCCAGTATTTGTATACAGCGCTGAAGAAATTCTTGATTTTTTGCAGCATTTATACCTTTAAACTCCCTTTTAGCTCGCTCAAGCCTTTGATCTTCCTTGTCTTAATATAATAGCCTAATTTGTCTATAATATCAATACTATATTTAACATTGACAAAATTGGCTGTGCCTAGAGCCACGGCCGTGGCCCCGCATATAATGAACTCTATCGCATCGCATGCTTCCATTATGCCGCCTGTGCCTATAATAGGAATCTTCACAGAGTTATAGACATCCCAGACAGCCCTCAGTGCCATGGGCCTTATGGCAGGCCCGCTCAAGCCGCCTATTACATTTCCGAGGAGCGGTTTTCTTGTTTCTATATCAACACCCATCGCAAGGTAGGTGTTTACAAGTGAAACTGCGTCTGCCCCGGCCTTCTCTGCCGAGCTTGCGATTGATTTTATATCAGTTACGTTAGGTGTGAGTTTTGCAATAATGGGCAGTTTGGTTACAGCTTTTACATTCTTTACAATCTTTTCTACTGCAGTCTCATCCTGTGAAAACTGCATGCCGGTTTTTACATTCGGGCAGGATAGATTTAGCTCAATTGCATGTACGCCATCGGTGTTTCCAACTTCTTTGGCAAGCTCCAAAATCTCTTTCTCTTCTTCTCCGGCAATGCTTGCAATAATCTTTGTATCAATATTCCTCATACATGGAAGCCACTTTTGCCTCAGGCCCTCGATGCCCTCGTTTTCTAGTCCTATGGAGTTAAGCATGCCTGAAGGTGTTTCGGCAATCCTGGGGGGTTTATTCCCGCGCCTTGGTTTTAGCGTTATAGTCTTTGTAATAACAGCCCCCAGTTTTGATGCGTCAAAAAGCTTTGTCATGTCACAGCTAAAAGTGCCTGACGCAAGCATAACAGGGTTTTTTAACTTTAGTTTGCCTATTTTTATAGATAGATCTACCATATTATCTCTTCTCCGTTAAATACTGGCCCGTCTTTACAGACCATTTTATATCCGGTTTTAGTCTCGACGGCACATCCCAAACACGCGCCTGTGCCGCATGCCACTTTCTCCTCAAGGGAAACCTGGCATGGTATATTTTTTGATTTTGCAAAGCTGGCCACTGCCTTCAGCATGGGCCTTGGCCCGCAGGCGTATATATTTTCTGACTCTTCTTTCAATAAATCCGTAATTAATCCCTTGTGGCCCTCTGAGCCATCTTCTGTGGCAATAATCAGTTCGATATTCAGATTCTTAAAGTCCTGCCCGCTCAATATGTGCTCTTTCGTCCTCGCCCCGATAAAGACTTTGACCTCTGAGCCGGATATTTTAAGGTTTTCGGCTAAAGTTAGCAAAGGGGCTATGCCTGTTCCTCCGGCAATCAATACACTTTGGCCTTTATTTATATTAAAGCCATTCCCCAGGGGGCCTAATATCTCAAGGATCTCGCCTTCTTTTCTTTGAGAAAGTGCTTTTGTTCCTGTACCGACTACTTTATAGAGAAGTTCAAAACCGGTTTTGTTTATCCTGTGAAACGAAAACGGCCTTCTCAGAAGCGGCTCTGTTTTATTCAGGCACCTTACCATTACAAACTGCCCCGGCTTTGCTCTTTTAGCAATCTTGGGCGCTTCAAAGGCAACCCTGAAAAAATCGGGTGTGACCTTTTCATTCGACATTATTTTTGCTTTCGCATCTATCATATTTTTCCGCGTAGATCCGCGTTGCTATCCGCGTCAATCAGCGGCCTCAAAAGAATGTAAGTTGCTTTTTATCCTCTTGGTCATCTGTGGTAAAAATTCCGATTTCTCCATAGACTCCATCGTAGCCAGGGGTTATTCTGACATTGCCGTCTCTTACGCGAAGTATGCCTTTTGCTATTTTTGCAGGTACAGACTTTACAATATCAGGTTTTGGTACATCTAAAAGGATCTTGAACTCATTTCCGAATGTCTTAATAAGTTTATTGTATTCCCTTCCTACTGTCACAGAGTCAGGTCCTACGCCAAGGCTTGCTGAAATTATCTCGGCAAGCGGTATGATATTTTTAAAACCGGGCGAAGTTTGTAATATAAAATCATCTTTTCTGTCTCCGAGTTTTTCAACCCTGTGCATGACTCCGATGGTGAGTTTCCTACCGCAGCTGGGGCATTGGTTATTCACGTTTTTTGCCTCTTTTGGAGACAGGCGCTGTTTACAGGCCCTGTGCCCGTCCCAGTGATACTTCCCCTCCTGCGGGAAAAACTCCAGTGTGTATAAAAATCTTTTTCTGTCCTTTGTTTTAAGGATCTCTTTCAGTTCGCCATATTTAAACGGTGCATTAAATACATTGGCCTCTCTGCCTATCTTTGAAGGGCTGTGCGCATCAGAATTGCTTGTAAGAGTAAATCGATCCAGTTTTGACCATTTCCAGTTCATGGCAGGGTCCGAGCTAAGTCCGGTCTCCAATGAATATATGTTTGGTGTCTGGTCCTCAAAACATTCTTCTATTTTATCAAAACCTGAATTTGCCCCAAAGAGTGCAAAGTGCGGTGTCCATACATGTGCCGGTATTACGAGGCAGTTCGGGTCTATTTTCAGGATATTTTCTACAAGCTCATCGGCCGGCAGGCTCAATATTGGTCTTCCATCGGAAAACAGGTTCCCGTAATTAGAGAGCATCTTGTTTATTTCATCTACTGTCTTAAAGTTCGGGGCAAAAAGGATATTGTGTATGCGGCGGGTCTTGCCTGCCTTAAAATATATACTGCAGACCTCAGCTGTAAGGATAAACTTTATTCCGTTATGTTCAAAAAGGCCTTCTCCGGCTGGTTTTAATTTTTCTTTTAGTTCCCGAAGCCAATCAGGATGGGTAAAATCCCCTGTCCCTAAAAGGTCGATTCCTTTTATCTTGCCCCATTTCGCAAGGCTTTCAATGTTCATCTCCTTGCTCGTGGCCCTTGAATACCTGGAATGTATATGGAAGTCACATATGTAGCTCATATTTTAAAAACAGGCCTTCCTCCAACAATTACATTTGTAACCCTACCCTTGAACTGCCAATCTATGAAAGGTGAGTTCTTGCTTTTTGACTGAATAGAATCTTTTGTATAGGTCCACTTTTTTTCTGGATCAATTATTGTTATGTCGGCATCCGCACCTTTGGATAAGGAGCCCTTATTTTTCAGGCCTAGTATCTTTGTAGGGTTTACTGACATTAATTCTATTAATTTCGTCCATGAAATCAATTTTGTATCAATAAGCCCCATAATGGCCAGGCCCAGAGATGTTTCAAGGCCTATGATGCCGAATGCAGCGCGTTCAAACTCTATCTCTTTCTCGTGTTTCCCGTGCGGGGCATGGTCACTTGCTATAGCATCAATTGTTCCATCCTGCAGGCCTTTTTTTATGACTTCTACGTCTATTTTTGATCGAAGGGGTGGATTCATCTTTGTCCGTGTGTCGTAAGTCTCACAGCAGGCGTCCCAAAGGCTGAAGTGGTGCGGGGTGGCCTCGGCTGTGACCTTGCATCCGGCCTTCTTTGCCTTTCTTATAATATCCACCGATTCCCTGCAGCTTACGTGAGCTATATGCACACTTGCATTTACCTTTTTGGCCAGCTCTATGTCCCGCGCCACAAATTCATACTCCGAAGACTTCGGGATCGGCCTTAAGCCCAATTTTGTCGCTACAATACCTTCGTTAACTACGCCTTTTTTAGATATGGATTTATCTTCACAGTGTGATATTATAAGGAGTTTATTTTCTTTTGCCTTCTTAAATGTATCGAGCATGATGGATCTATCCTGAATAGAGCCGCCGTCGTCCGTAAGGGCTGCGACACCTTCTGTCTTCATCCTGGCCACATCTACAATGTCTTTCCCTTCCCTTTTTTTCGTTATTGTCCCCAATATCAGGCA
>CAYVIU010000078.1:0-6723 GCA_964451625.1 uncultured Planctomycetia bacterium
TGTATATGAGCATTCCCCTGCCCAGTCCTAATTGACCGATAATGTCTTTTTTCCCGGAGAATACTGCGAAAGAGCCGATAACGAGAATCGGGAGAATCAATCCTATGGGCCCTTTTACAAGTGTGGCCAGGGCCATTACGACAAACATGCTGGGGAAAAGGGTTTTTCTTCTCTCAGGGTTGCTAAGGCCTTTGATAAAGAGATAAAGAGCTAATGTAACAAAACAAAGGAGTGCCATGTCCGGTATGGCTGCCCTTGTGTATCTGAAGAATTTCATTGAGGTTGCCAGGATAACTGCTGAAAGGATGCCTGCGGGTTTACTGAGGAGTTCTTTTCCCATCAAATATGTAAAAACAACGGTTAGGGCCCCCATCAGTGCAGAGGGGAACCTTGCTGCCCACCAGCCTACTCCGAAGAGTTTGAATGCAAAGGCTATGAACCAGTAAAACAGAAAGGGTTTCTGGAAGCGTTTCTCGCCGTAATACTGAGGGGTTATCCAATCACCTTCACTGAGCATCCTGGAACTGCTCTGGTAATAGAAGTTTTCATCTCCGGTGAACTGGAGTCCTATGTCCCCTGCCTTAAAAGAGAAAAATGTGAGGGCAAGTATAAAGATTATAGAAATTGTTTTCCAGCCGTTCATATTTATTTCTTTCTCCGCTGTCTTGCGGCAAGCCTTGCAAAATCATAACAGACCTTAAATATCTTTTTGGGGCCGTGTTTTGACTTGCCGTAAATCCTCGGGTGGTGATTGACCATTACCTCGCCTATCCTGCGGTCTCTCTCAAGTAAAAGGTAAGGGATAAACCGGTGCATGCCTGGTGTGGTAAGGTCTATATCTTTAACACATTCGTTTTTATACGCCCTGAGTGTACAGGATATGTCATGCAGATTGCTTCTGAATGCTGTCCTTTGGACAATGTTGGCAAACTTGGAAACACCCTTCTTCCATAGCGAATCTATTCTTTTTCTCCTCCAGCCGCAGACGACATCATAGCCTTCGTTTAATTTCTTAAGAAGGGTCGGGATGTCTTTCGGGTCGTTCTGCATGTCGGCATCCATGGAAATGACAACCTTCCCCTTTGCCATCTGAAAACCAACTTTAAGCGATGCCGTCTGGCCGAGATTCTTTCCGAAGCTTACAACAAACAAGTTGGGGTCTTTTTTCTCCATGTCTCTCATGATGCTGAGTGTGCTGTCGGTAGAGCCGTCGTTTACAAAGATGATTTCGTAGTGTTTGTGAAGCGAGTCCATAACAACCTTTATGGATTCGTAAAGCGGGGTTATGGATTCTTCTTCATTGTATACAGGCACGACTACCGAATACTCAATCATTCAGATCCCCTCCTTGTTGGTAATCAGAAGTATTTCCTCTCTTACCCTGTTTATAAATAAATCTCTTTTACCTGATATGAAATATACCAGAAGGTCTTTATCAAATCTGATTTTATTTGTTTTTTTCCACTTCTCTTCTCTTGCCATTATGTAAAAATTGTTTCTTATCCCCTCCGGGACATATCTAAAATAATCCTTTTCGGTTACAACACAAAAGATCTTTGGGTTCTTTGTCAAAAACTCTATTAAAATGCCGTGGCTGTTTACGGTTTGTGAATCCAGGTTGCCCAGGTCAACATTTACCTTTTTCACCTTTTTCCCAAGGTACCGGCTGAGCCTGTTGTGGCTTATGACATGTGAGCCTACGCCCACTATATCCCCTTCTTCAAATTCTGTTTCTATTTTTTCGGCCAGTTTTAAAAGGGGCCTATCATCAAGCGTGGGAAGGGCCGTTCCCATGACAAACAATATAAGTATACTGCCGGCTGCGGCAAGTGTAAATGGAAAGCTTTTCCTGATTCGCCAGCTCCATATTAACAGAACCGGCGCAAAAACGGCTGCGCAGCAGGATACAGGAAGGTACCCGCGCATGTAATATATTAGCGTAAACACTACAGCAAGCCCGATAAGAGATGCGCATATTATGAGATAGACGGGTATGCGGAACGAACGTTTGGTATAAATGCTGTTTCCACCATAAGAAACCACCGCTCCTGTTAATAATGCTATTGCCGGAGAGGCGGCAAGCATATAATGCGCCTTTTTTGTGCCGAAGAGTACAAAAAATACAAAGATCGCCGCAACCCACCCGAGTAGAAATAAGAGATTTTTCTTTACCTTGAGATCTCCCATGCCCTTCCTCTGGATAATGGACTGGATAAGGAAGCTGGACATGAGCATGTTGCCGAAAAGTATCACCAGTATATAGCGGGTGGCTGCCTTGAAAAGGCGCGGTAAGTCCAGGCTATGGGATACCCTTCCGAGTGTCTCAACCCGCCATATATGATTCAGGTATTCAGCGCCGTGAAGTTTAATCATCACCAGGAACCATGGGAGGCTTATTGCCAGGAATATTAAACTCCCTTTCCAAAAGTTGATTTCCTTAAAGGTCCTCTCGGCATCCCCGTTCACCGCCGTGTAGATAGAGACTATCAGTATCGTCGGCAAGGGGCCGACAAGCCCTTTTGTCAGCATTGAAAAGGCCATTGCCGCAAAGAAGAGGTTGTATCTTTTCCTTATAAAGAGGTATACCGATAAAGTGATAAAAAACACAAGGGCCATATCAGGTGTAGCAAATCTGGCGTATGTATAGAAGAATATACTCGTGGCAAGGAAAAGCGCTGAAACCGCCGCCGCGTCTCTCCTTCTGAAAAGGGCCAGGCCCAATAGATATACAAGGAGCACTGTAAGGCTGGCTAAAAAAATGGAGGGAAGGCGCGTTGAATAGATGGTCTTCCCGAAGGCTGTATTTGATGCGGATGCCAGCCAGTAAAAAAGGATTGGTTTTGCGAATCTTTTTCTCCCGTGATAGTGGGGTGTGAGCCAATCGCCGCCTTCGACCATTTCCGAGACACTCTGGATGTACCTTTTCTCGTCAGGGACTGAATAGCCGAGTTCAGAGGCCTTGAAACTGAAAAACAAAAGCGAGATTATAACTAATCCCGCAGCTATGAGGAAATCTCTTCTTTTCATCTAGTCCAGGGATATCTCTTCTTGGATATCAAAATGTTTATGGAAGTCAACTTCATTTGTAAGCTGTGTTATCTTAAACTGCCCGTCGTGTGCGCCTTCTTTTACCTTCTTTGTCCTTAATTTTTCAAAGCCTCCGTTACATACTACCTTAAGTACGGGGTGCTTCAGCCTCTGGGACTTTCTTTTGGTCTGGTATTCAACATTTATACAGCAGAGTTCTTTGTCAATGGATTCTAAAAGGCATTTCTTCTTGTCTAAAGGGGGGTTTTCGGTGAATTCTATCAAAAATTCATAGCAAGGGGTCCTTCCCCATTGTATTGAGGCGGCAAAGCAGCCTATAAAGAGCTTATGCGCATCTGATGCCCTCTTCACAGCCTCCACCACCTGGCTTTCATAGAGTTTCTCCCCTGTTATGGAGGTTACATTGAGGCCCTTCTGAACAAACTCTATAAGCGGTGTTTTATTAAAAAATCCATCTACGCGGATAAGGTCGTCTATATTGTACCTGTACAGGCCGCCCGGTGTTGTTATCACTATAAAATATTCTCTGCCGATTTCAAGTTCATTACAGAGAAGGAACCTCTTTTCTGTCTTCCCTATATCCTCTTTGGGGATAAACTCATAAAAATTCGCCTTTATGGCGAGTATGCCGCCTGCGCCGGTGTCGGTTATCGGGATTGAGGACCTCGCCTCGCTTGAAAGATAGCCAAAGTCCCTGACGGGTACATTTCCGAAATATTTGCCAAACTCTGCCAGGTACAGTCCCACTGTCCCGGCCTTCCAGCATTCTATCAACTGCATGTTCGGCCAGAAGTCTTTTGGCAGGAGCCTTCCGTTTTTCTTGAGGAGCATCTTTAGTTCATTGGCCCTTTTGGGATTGGGCCTCAAGGCCTTTTCTATCTCTTTTCTTATGTCCGGCGCGATATTCCATTTTTTGTTAAGGGTCCCGTTTTCTATATCTATTATAATGTCTCCGGCCATCTTTTCTATTTTCTGGCACAACAAGACTATGGTGCTGGGATTGAGGGTAGCCACGGTCCTTATATCGTGCTCCATGCTTATCCTTAATATGCAGTAATATTTTGCATCGTAATCGTTGATTTCAAAGACCCTGTAGGGAAGAGAATAGAGGCCCTTAAGTGCCGGTGGAAGATTTTTATATCCATGCCCGCTTTCAGAGCCACATGGCAGGCCCGATGGCACACAGCGTTCAATCTCGGGGCTCACTATGGTCAGGATCTTTCCACGGAATATATCAGGATGTCCGCAGGCAATGTGGTATACCCAGAGGTCCATCACCTCTTTCTTCTTGGCCCTGGAATATGCAGTAACAGGAATGAACTTCGGTTTGCCGGTTGTCCCGCTTGTTACGCCAAAAAAGACTGCCTTATCAGAGGTGAGGATATTGTCTTCGCCTTTTGCCATTCTGTCTATGAGCGGGCGGTGTTTTTCATAATCGCTTGGCAGCACAGTCGCCTGATAATCTTTTATAGACCTTATCTTCGAAAAATTGTGTTTTTTGCCGTATTCGCTTTTTTTGTTGCGCTTCAGGAATGTGAGAAGGAGGTTTTTCTGGGCATTCAAAGGGTTTTTGGTGGCCCTCTCAAATGCCTTTGCCTTCGGTGCCAGGAGTTTTAATGCGTAATATGTAAAGTTCACTCTATCGTGATCCTTTTCGAGGTATACTTTTCTAACACTCTATCTACTACAGTAACACCTAATCCCGGGCCGGAAGGTGTTTTGACCCTTCCCCCAAAGCCCATTGTCATATTCTCTTTAGTTATATCTTCTTTTAACAATAATTTTCCGTATGAACCCTCAAAATATTCAATATCTCCCACAGCGCCGGCAAAGGCCGCGCCCGCGGCTGAAAGCACTCCTGATTCCCCCACCTGGCAGCCTGCCTGAACAGCTATGGAATTACGGCGCGCGATATCCGCTATCCTGAGTGAATTTGACATGCCGCCGCATTTGGAAAGCCTCACATTAAAGGCATTGCAGGCCTTGAGGCTTGCAAGGGTTTGGGCGTCCTTTATGCTTGAAATAGACTCATCTGCCATGATCATCTCCGGCACAGAGTCGGTAACCTTTTTTAATGCAGCATAATCGTCGGACTTGACGGGCTGTTCAACGCATGAGATACGGAATCTTCTCATCCGGTTAATCTTGTCTATGGCCTCATCGGCGCTCCAGGCGCAGTTGGCATCCACCCTGATACTTATTTTGTTGCCCAATATCTTTCTGGCGAGTTTCAGCCTTTCAATGTCATCGCCTGTGCCTACTTTGACTTTAATTGCCTTGAAACCGAAAATCCTCATGGCGATGGCCTTTTTTGCCATGGACCCGAGAGAATCGGCCGAGAGAATACCGCTTGCAAAGATGGCGCGTTTTGTTGGCGGGGCCATGGCCCGGCACACTGATTTTTTAAAACACCTGCCCAGCGCGTCAAGAAGGGCTATCTCGACACAGCACTTCGCCGCACCATCCAATTTATTGAGGACATTTTTGGCCTCTTTAAAATCAGAAAACCTTGCCCCGATAAGGGTTTTAGGCAGTGCCTCTTCCAGACTGCTGAATACAGTATCAACGGTTTCGTTTGTTACGTATTCCCTGGGGAGCGACTCCCCGTATCCTGTCGTGCCGTTTTCAAGGTGGATTTTTACAAAGACCGAATTTGAAACATTCCTTGTTTTAAGCGCATGTTTGAAGGGCTTCTTAAAAGGCAGGTCTACTTCCAGTACTTCGATTCTTTTAACCCTGGCGCTCAACAGATTCTCCCTTTTCTATCCAAGAGGTAATGTAATCTATGATTTCCTTTGTCTTTTCAAACTGCAGGCCATGGTAGCAGCCTTCAAAAAGCTTGATGGATTTTTTTGTAGAGCCCAGTCTTTTAAACCATTTTTTTATGCCGTCGTTATTCACTATGACGTCATCTCCTGCCAGGAGCACCAGGACCGGGACGTGTATCTTGTGGGCAATGGCGTTAAAACGGAAGTTCATTATCCCTGTTTCAAAAAAGAACCTGGCGGTCACCTTTTCAAGCTTCAGGCTGCCATTTTCTATGAACTCAATATATTTTTTATTTTTTGTAAACATGCCGTTATGGAGCGGGACATTGATGAGCTTGCGCGGATTGAGCATATTGCTCATCGCGATGTCGAATTTTTGTGCCACAGATAAATCCACGTGCGTCTTTATCGCGGGCGTTATCAGAACCAGGCCGTCTATAAGGTCTTGATGGCATGCGGCAAACGTAACGGCAATCTTGCCTCCCCAGCATGAGCCCATCAGATAGACGTCCTGTCCGGGGTGTTTACGTTTGACGAGTTCGATTGCCTCTTTTACATCTTTGATAAGGACCCAGAAGCTTTCCATGTGCCCCCTGTCGGTCTGGCTTACGCCTGAACCCCTTCTCTCCAGGAGATATATGGGGAATCCTTTCTTACTGAGGAGATTTCCTATTTCGGTAAACCATCCCATGTGAGACTGCAGGCCATGGAGATAAATCAAAACGGGTTTTTTTGTGCTTCCCTTCCACTCGCGATAGAAAATCTTCGTACCGTCTGTGGCAGAAAAGTTTTTCAGCGTACTGTGATGTATTATTCCTTCCAGCATATGAGGTTATCCTTTCTTCTTTGCGGTATGGTTTTCGGGAATTCCTTCGGATAGCCGAATACAAGCGATGCGTGAATCTTG
>CAYVIU010000079.1:0-6717 GCA_964451625.1 uncultured Planctomycetia bacterium
GTGTCCATAGAGGGGTTAAGCGAACAAGGTCTTTTGGCTCCTCAAGAAAAACAAGAACTTTTGGATCGTTTAGCAGGGCTTGAAGAACATTTTAAGTCAGATGTTAGCTTGCTGGAAGATACACTTAAGAGTGTAGGAGAAAAAATAGAAGGCTTAGAGGTAGATTTAGAAGGCGGCACTACCTCGCCTGCAGATAGCTCCCAACCCGGCTCCAAGACCTCGCCTGCGGAAATCGAATGGCTTATACAACCAATACCGGCTGACTGGGATGATGCCAATAGGCTATTATCAGAGGACAAGGATATACAAAAGCTTAAAGAGAGAATCGGTGAAAAAATATATGTAGTATATCTTGATGAAATTGAAGGCCCTCAAATAACCGTTGTAGATAGAGATCATAAATGGCACAGTAGAGCCAGAGGGGAATTTGGGAAAGTTTTATCGAAAGAAAGATGCTATATGCTGGAACTAGATTTAGATTTCAAAAATGAATCACCGGATAATCAAAAAGATATTATTGAACATGAACTTTATCATGCAATTTACCCGTCGACAGAACCTGAAAGGAAGATGTACGTATTACTTATGGCGGCAGCTATGTCAGGCATAAAGGATGAATTACTTCAAACTTCTATAATTGACCTAATGGAAGGCTTTCATGATGTAAGGCTGGGCCAGCGCATGATAGCCGGGGGCGACAAAGAACGATTTCTTTCATATACAAATAGACGGATAGAGGAAATAGAAATAAGTCTTAAAGATCTTCGTGCGCAATATGCAAAGCTAGGAGATGAAGGCAGATTTAGACTAATAACTAGTGTTGCAGAAACATTACTTCTGACTGCAGCTCCAGTTACTTTTGATGGAGACATTGAAGTCGCCGTGAAATTAAGAGATAAAATTGTAGATATATTTAGTGAGCTTGGTATGCCGGAGCAAGACATAGAGATTGCAGAACAATTGGCAGATCGCCTTGGCATAGAAATTGCAACAAGCGAGATATATCCAGCTATTGGAACAACATACGAAATTGTCGCTGATGCTGTAAGAGAAGCTGGTCTTGCCGATAAATTTATTACTGAACCACCTTCTAAAGACTCAATACTCGATTTCCTATCGGGTCATAATACCTCACCCGTAACAGAGGATGAGGAATATATACAAGCCACATTATATGCGTTGAATCTACTTGTTGAAGGTGAACAGAATCGTTGTAAATTAATTGACGAAGAAGGCATTAAAACTTTTTATCTCATTATGGACCATGGAGTGATGGTTCCCATATTTCAAGTTGATTTTAATCAAGATATATTAAAAGATTCTATTGGTAGAGTAGAATGGGAAAAAACAGGTCTACGTCTAAAACTACCCGATACTGTTAGGGGATCTAATTTCTTCATTCGTATATCTTCGCCCCCTGGTGTAAATGCATACGAACACATTAGAGAAGAGATGGAAATTGATGGAATACTTTTAAGATGGGATATGGATGATGTCGAGCAGTCTATACTGTTAGACGAACAAGGTGTTGACATGGAAGATCGTTTACGTGTTGTGGTAGGTAATATTGAGAGAATGGAGGATTTTGCTAAGCTAGAAAAACATTTCGCAGAAGACGCTTTAAAGGAGGGTTGTCTTCTGGGCTTTTATTATAATTGCAAAGAGATGATTGAATGGTGCGTAGAAATTAGAAAACGAATAGATATTGAGAGCTTCTTTAGTGATGCAGTGAGCTTTCTGGAAGAAGCAGCTGGGCAAGTTTCCTTAGATCCTCAACAAAAACAAGAACTTTTGGACCGTTTGGCAAAACTCGAAGAACACTTTAAGTCAGATGTTAGATTGCTAGAAAATGCGCTTGAGATTGTAAATGGAAGGGTAGAAGAGGCGGAGGTAGATTTAGAAAGCGATGCTGCCACCTCACCCGCAGAGGCAGTATTGTCCCAGCCGCATGTGCCAATGATAAGCGAAGTTGGGCATACTCTAAAGCGTGACTGGCGTGATGTCATTCCCGGGGCGTAAAGGTAAGGCCAACCTACGCGGTTCTGTGGAGTAAAATTCACCTAACCGCGTAGGATGGCCATAGACCTAATCCAACCGCGTAAGATGGCCATAGACTTGACAATGACTCTGGGCTAATATATACTTGATTTAATTATTGAATAACGCAGGAGGTTAAATGCGTAAATATAAGAAAAAGATATTTATGGAAAGACTAACAACTCTATCTAAAGCAAATACTTTTGACAGTCAATTCTGGCAAAAGCAGGGATCCCAGGCTCGTTTTGCTGCGACATGGAAGACAATCGAAGAATTTTATAAAATCAGGGGCACAAATGGATATAAGCTCAGACTACAGAGATCTGTTCAGAATATTAAACAAGCATAAGGTTAAATATCTGCTTGTGGGTGCATATGCTGTGGTTTATTATACAGAGCCCAGGTTTACGAAAGACTTAGACGTTTGCGTTAAGCCTGATATCAAAAATGCCGGCAAGTTATGCAAGGCCCTTAAAAAATTCGGGGCGCCTTTAAAAAATATATCCCCAAAGGATTTTTGTAAAAAAGGCATGGTTTATCAAATAGGTGTTGCCCCGATAAGAATTGACATAATCACAGGACTAACAGGTGTTAAATTTGATACTGCATGGAAAAATAGGATTAAGTCTAAATACGGAGATACAGCAGTTAATATCATAGGCATAAAGGAACTTGTTAAGTCAAAAAAGAAGCTTGGAAGATTGCAGGATAAGATAGACCTGAAGAAATTAAAAGAAAAACTCGCAATATTATAACCCACCACAACTGTATCTTTCCCGGGGGCGCAATAATCCTTAACAAAATTTAGATATACGATATGCTTCCTTATTGTAAGGAAATATAAGTTAAAAATGGCTTTTTTCCTTATGATATGGAAAGGATGGCTATGAGCCTTTAGCTGGGTAAGGCCAACCTACGCGGTTCTGTGGAGTAAGATTCACCTAACCGCGTAGGATGGCCAATACTAAAAAAGTGCTTGCAATATTATAATTATAGTATATACTAATATAATACCGCTATGAGTGACTCTACTATTATCCTTAGACTGTTTTTGGCTGCGCTTCTGGGGGGATTGATCGGATTTGAGAGAGAGACCCATGGAAGGGCTGCCGGATTGCGCACTCATATATTAGTCTGTGTGGGTTCGGCCCTCATAATGCTCGTTTCCATTCATGCTTCCCGCTTAGGACCAGGTATCCGCAGTTATGACCCTACAAGGATTGCAGCAGGGGTTGTTACAGGGCTGGGTTTTCTTGGTGCAGGCACAATAATCCGGTTTAAGGCATCAGTGAAGGGGCTTACCACAGCTGCAAGCCTCTGGACAGCAGGGGCTATAGGCCTTGCGATTGGTTCAGGGTTTCATAAGGCTGCGATTATAACCACAGCAATTGTTCTTGTGACACTTGTATTTTTTGCCAGGATCGGCAAAAAATTGTATGATAAAGGATGGTTTAAGAAATTTTCCTCTGAAGAAGAGGAAGAGGAGGAATAATCATGAGAAACAAAAAGAACAATGACAAGATATTAGATGTTGATGCCAGCATGCAGGGAAGCATGGTATTTAAAGATGCTGTGAATCTAAGGATCAATGGAAAATTTGACGGTACTCTTAATACAAAGGGCAGCCTTACTATAGGTGAAAACGCCACAGTGAAGGCAGACATCACAGGAGAGAGTATTACTATAGCAGGAGAAGTGACCGGGGATATAAAGGCAAAGTCCGGTCTAAGGCTTGTGCCTCCTGCAAGAGTAATAGGAGATATAGAGACCCCGACACTGCAGGTCTCAGAAGGTGCGGTCTTGCAGGGCAACTGCCAAATGCTCACAACCGGTAAGACATCTGTCAACAGGGTTGCTGATTATCTTTCAACAGAGGAAGTGGCCCAGTATCTGGATGTGGACACGTCTCTCGTTGTAAAATGGGTATCAAGCGGAAGACTCCCCGGCATAAAAGAAAAGAACGACTGGAAGTTTGACCGTTCCAAGATTGATGAATGGGTTGCAAACGAAAAGATAAAATAAAAAATGTTTGAACATCTGTTAAACTTAAAAGAAGCGGCCAACTATTTAGGCCTTGATGAACCCAAGCTGAAAGAGCTGGTCCGCAAGAGGATGATCCCCGCCTACAGGATAGGGGGGTCGTACTTAAGGTTCAGAAAAGACCAGCTCGATTATGCACGAAGCTCATTTCGCGAACCCGCAAGACAAAATCTCAATATCCATTCCGGGCATATCGAAGAAACTCAATCTGAAAGAATGCAGGATTTTCTTTATTTCAACGATTTTTATATTATATCGGCTGTTTTGATGTTAATAGTGGTCATCGCTGTATTTGCTACCTAATGGCGCAGAAACCCCTTTGCGCTATAAATCCCTTTATGTAACTACTCAGGCCGGCTAAGAATGTACTCCAAAAAATTTGTTAAAAAGACATTGAGTGACCTTGCCCTGCGCAAGCTCACTACCCAAGAAGCCTATAAGGCCCTTAAAGACCTTGGCTATAGAGACCTTGGCTTTGCCAAGCTGGATAACCACAGGGCATTAAGGAGGGGTTTCCCTGAGGTGGTATACTGCCACAAGAAGACCCGCTCACAGATTGAGGAGATTTTAGGGGCAATAATAAAGGGAAAAGAACCTGTGCTCCTCACATTTGCTACGAGATCCCTTTACGAGTATCTTAAAGATGACTTCAAGGGCTTAGAGTATAACGAAGCGGCTCAGATGATCTTTACAAAAAGACGTAAAAAACAAACAAAAAAGGGCAGGGTCCTTGTTGTAACAGGCGGCACTTCTGATTTACCTGTGGCAGAGGCCGCGCGCATTACACTGGAACTCATGGGAAATAAAGTAACAACCCTTTTTGATGTCGGGGTTGCCGGGCTTCACAGGCTCCTGGACAAGATGAAGCTCCTGAAGAGTGCGAATGTAATAATTGTGGCTTCAGGCATGGAAGGGGCCCTGGCAAGTGTTGTAAGCGGGCTTGTATCAGTGCCTGTGATTGCTGTCCCTACAAGCGTTGGCTACGGCGCCAGTTTTAAGGGCATCGCGCCCTTACTCAGCATGCTCAATTGCTGTTCCCCGGGCGTAGGGGTTGTGAATATTGACAATGGTTTTGGAGCAGGGTATCTGGCAGGTTTGATAAATAAATGAAAAGACTATTTTTAATAGATGGGAATTCGTTTTACTACAGGGCATTTTTTGCAATCAGGGCCTTGAGCAATTCCAAGGGCCAGCCAACAAATGCCGTGTACGGATTTATTGCCATGCTCAACAAACTCATAAAAAGCGAAAAGCCCGATTACCTTGCGTTTGCATTTGATAAGAAAGGGCCTACCTTCAGGCATGAAAAGTTTAAAGAGTATAAAATCACCCGCAAGCCTATGCCGGATGATCTCAAGAGCCAGATTCCTTATATAAGAGAGTACGTGAAGCGGGCGCACATCCCATTTTTTGAAATGGATGGTTTTGAGGCAGACGATATCCTGGCTACACTGGCAAAAAAGGCAAGCGAGAAAGGTATTGAAACCTATATAGTGACAGGAGACAAGGATGCCCTTCAGCTTATAGGGCCGAAGGTAAAAGTTTACAATACCAACAAAGACGGCATGATATACGATAAAGAAAAGGTAAAAGAAAAATTCGGTGTTGAGCCTTCAAAGGTCGTGGACATTATGGCATTGATGGGGGATTCCTCTGATAACTATAAAGGTGTGCCCGGCATAGGAGAAGTCACGGCAGTAGAGCTTATAAAGGAGTTCGGCAGCCTGGAGAACCTCTTTAATAATCTGGACAAAGTTGCGAGTAAGGCAAAAAAGGCCCTTCTTGAGAAGCACAAAGAAGATGCCCTGATGAGCCAGGAACTTGCCACTCTTCACAGTGACCTGCCTATCAAGATAGACCTTGCCAGATTTGAAATTTCCGAACCGGACGCCGAAGGGCTCGCGGAGCTTTTCAAGGAGCTTGAATTTAAAAAGCTCCTTAAGGAAGTCCTTCCCCCGACAAAACTAAAGGCTGATTACAAACTCATAAGAGATAAAAAAGAATTTGAAACATTAGTTGAAAAATTATCAGAATGCGAAAGCTTTGTACTGGACCTTGAAACCACGTCGGTCAATCCCTTAGCGGCAGAGATTGTAGGGATATCGTTTGCCTGGGAAGAGGCAAAGGCCTTTTATGCTGCATGCTCAAAAAAGGATAAGACACAGCTTGATACTGACTATGTTTTGGGAAAGCTCAAAAAACCCCTGCAGGATGCGTCAATAAAAAAGATCGGCCAGAACATAAAATACGAAATAAACGTCCTGAGGAACCATGGAGTAACTTTAAAAGGAATATCCTTTGATACAATGGTGGCATCATACCTCCTCAATCCCTCCAAGCCCACACATGCCCTGGATGATATATCGCTCGAATACCTTGGACACAAAATGACAGATATAAAAGATTTAATAGGAAAAGGCAAAAAGGCTATCACAATGGATATGGTGGAAGTGGAAAGGGTTTCCGATTACTCCTGTGAGGACAGCGACGTTACCTTGAGGCTCAAAAACCTTCTTGAAAAAGAAGGTTTTTTTATTTGCAAATCTATAAGCCGAATTCTGTACTCCAAAGAGTTCTTATCATTTATCTGAGTCTATCGTCACCAATAGACTTTAGCTGTCTACCCTCCAACATTGGGCG
>CAYVIU010000080.1:0-6677 GCA_964451625.1 uncultured Planctomycetia bacterium
AACGGCTTTTTCCAGATCTTCCTTCGTTTTGACAAGATTGCAGGCCGCAGTGGCTGCTGCATCGGCCAAACTTGTGTTTCCTGAGATTATAACCACTGCATCGGCCTTCCCAAAACTTAATGAATGGCCTACTGTCCCGCTTGATGTGCAAATACCCAAAGGAGTTTGAGATGATATTATCTCAAATGTAAGCTTGCCTGTCAAGGGTGATTTTCCGGCAAATATGCCGAAGCTTCGCTTCGACCCTGATTTTAAAAATATATCCCCGCCGTTTTCTACGATAACTTCTTTTGAATGTTTTAAAAGATCTTTACCGACAAACTCTGCCATCGCCCCTGCAACTGCTGCCATCGGGCCTACTCCGGCCAGCTTTGAGGCATCGAGCATATTTTTTATTATGGGATGGAGGCCGCCCGGAGGAGGCTTCACCTCGATCGGCTTTAAGGATTCTTTAAATGCGGGGTTGATTTTAATAAAGTCTTCGATCTGCGCGCGATATTTACCGATCGCCTCTTTTGCGGGGCCGGATAAGTCCTTATCGGCAAGGATTAAAAGGTCCGTCTCCTTTTCAGTGACTGTAAACCTGACAAGGTCGGCTGCCTTCACCCAATCTCTATACTCTCTCTCTTCATACATATCCATAAATGTGATTAAATGTGACGAGTTAAATGTGACGAGGCTGAGCCTCGTCACATATTTTAGCAAATGCGGGGGAGTTGGTCGCCTGTGAGCATATCCACCAGGCGCACGCCTCCTGATTTTGTCTTTATTGAGACTCTTCCTCTATACTTACCTGTTACTTTACCTATAATCCTTGATTCTCTACCCAATTTATGTCTTTTTAGTGTATTAAGAATCCTTTTTGTTGCCCCGGGAGGAGATATTATTATTACCTTGCCTTCATTACCCATATATAGAGGATCTATACCGAGGAGTTCACAGGCACTCTTCACCGATTTTTTGACCGGGAGAGACTCTTCATCAAGAATGATCCCGAACTTCTTATTCTCTACAATTTCATTAAGGGTTGAGGCCACCCCTCCCCTTGTGGGGTCGCGCATAAACTTTACGTCTTTTGTAGTCTTCAAAACTTTAGAGATGATGTCATTCAGCACACAGCAATCGCTCTTCACAGTTGATAAAAACTCTATTCCTTCTCTCTTTGACAATACACTTATGCCGTGATCGCCTATGGTTCCATTAATTATGATGTCATCCCCTGCCTTAATATTGTTTATAGAGAGATTGACTCCTCTTTCTATAATGCCCACCCCGCTTGTATTTATAAATATCCTGTCGCAGGAGCCTTTTTCAACCACCTTTGTGTCCCCTGTTATGATTTTCACCCCTGCCTCTTTTGAGGTCCTTTTAATGCTCTCAAGCAGCTTTTCAAGAAGAGATACTTCAAGCCCTTCTTCTATAATAAGCGCGCAGGAGATGAAAAGGGGCTTCCCTCCGCACACGGCCAGGTCATTTACAGTCCCGCATACAGCAAGCTTTCCTATATCCCCACCCGGGAAGACAATGGGGTTCACCACATATGAATCAGTGGTAAAGGCAAGGCGTGCATTGCCCGCATTAAAGATGCCGGAGTCCTTAAGCTGGTTTAAGACAGGATTGCCGAATTTTTTGAGGAGGAGGTTATTGATTAAGTCGTGCGTCAGCCTTCCGCCGCTTCCATGCCCTAAAAGAATCCTCTTCTTCATTTTTTTATCTGCCGTATTTGTAAGATGCCGCGCACGCGCCTTCCGATGAAACCATGCATGGCCCTACAGGGTTTAACGGCGTGCATTTGAGTTTGAATAATTTACAGTCTATGGGCCGTTTCATCCCCTTGAGGACCAGGCCGCATATGCACCCGGTGGAAACCACAGGGGTTTTCTTTTTCTCTATCTTGAAGGCCTTCTCAGCATCAAGTTTGGAAAACTCTTTTTTTATCCTGAGGCCGCTCTTCTTTATAATGCCGAGCCCCCTCCATGGCGCATCATACCTGGTGAATACTTTGTCCAGTATGCGCTGGGCCGGGAGATTGCCTTTTTTCTTCACGACTCTTTTATATTGAATCTCTATTTTGGGTTTTCTCTTTTTTATCTGCATAATGAGCATGTATACGCCCTGGAGCACGTCCAACGGCTCAAAGCCTGTAACCACACCCGGCATATTAAACTTTTTCGCAAGAAACCCATATGCATCCGAGCCTATGACTGCGCTCACGTGCGCGGGCAGTATAAAACCGTTGATTTGTATGCCCTCGTCGCTCAGAAGTGCCGTAAGGGCCGGCGGGATAAGCTTGTGGCAGCTCAATACAAAAAAGTTTTTGATTTTTTTCTTCTTTGCCTCCTGTATGCTTGAGGCAATCGTAGGGGCAGTAGTCTCAAAACCCACCCCGAGAAAGATTACGTTCTTTTTTGGGTTTTTCCGGGCCAGCTCCACCGCATCCATGGTGGAATATACGATCCTTACATCCGCGCCCCTGGCCTTTGCATCTTCAAGGGATGACTTTGTGCCCGGGACCTTTAACATATCCCCGAATGTGGCTGTGATATTATTGTACCTCTTGCTTAAGGCTATGGCCTTGTCTATGTAATCGTCTTCTGTAACACACACAGGGCAGCCCGGCCCTGAAATAAGCTCTATATTAGGCGGCAGGATTGACTTGAGGGCGTATCTTGCTATCGCCATCGTATGCGTCCCGCACACTTCCATAAAACGATACTGCTTTTTAGGGTCAACGGCCCCGGATATGCTCTTCGAAACCGCCTCAATCAACCTTTTATCTCGGAATTCATCTATATACTTCATGGTTTAATCTCTTTGAAGAGCTTCAGTGTCTCTTTGGCAGCCTTTTCATCCAGTTTCTCTATGGCAAACCCAGCATGGACTACTACGTAGTCCCCTACCTTCACCTTCTTAAGGAATTGTACATTAATCCGGCGCTTGAGGCCGTCTGAACTGGCAAGGGCTATGTCCTTATCCAGCTTTTCTATCTTCATCGGAAGAGCTAAACACATATCGAGCACTCCTTAAAAACATAATATAACATAATCATCCCCTTTGAACAAGAACTTTATTATTTTTGGAAATTCCTTGATTTTTTGGTGAAATTGAGGTAAAATATTGATTCCCGCTTTAACTTGATAAAACTAATAAAAATGTAGGAGTGAATTAATGATTAAGCGTACCGCCCCCTTTATAGCATCAATTGTGCTTGTTTTAGCACTTGTTCTAACCTCAACCGCAGGAGCTGCTGAGAAACCTTCCTTTTACACCCTTCTGGATGCCCGTGAACGCGGAACCTTCAACATCGGCCTGGCGCTGGGCGCTGTCTTCCTGGAATTCGACCATGACCTCGAAAGGGATGTCTTAAAGTTTGACTACACCTCAACCCCCAGGACAATGGTGGGTATATGGACAAAGGGCTATCCCCTTACCATGAAAGAAGATACAGCAGATGCTGTTAAGATTGGGGTTAAGGTGCCCAACCCCGAACAGCTGGACCAGGTCTCAATAACGATGGAGATTAAGGGGGAAAAGAGCTGGCAGAAGATCCCGCTTCAGCTCGTGCCCGGCTGGAACTTCTTACTGGAACCCATCAACTGGAACAGGATCGGCCAGATAAATGAAGTGGTGTTTGTAGTAAGCACTATCACTGAAGCTCAGGCAAGCGCTCCAATGGGCGGGGAGATAATAAACGGCAGTGATTCATCCAGCCCGATCGGAGGCGCGGAATCGGTTAAGGGGACATTATATTTTGATGTAGATTTTTACAGGATGACATTTGTGGAAAAGTATCTTACCTTTATAAAGATAGGGCTGCTGCTTTTAGCAGGCCTCTTTTTCTCTCTTCTTTCTTTTATCTTAAGAAAACTCTTTGGCCGGGGCAGAATACCTAAGGAATTAAAGGTAATAGGTGACGTGTCTTTTCCCTCACGGCTTAGGCGTGATCTCATATACGGCATCTCGGCTGCATTTATCATAGCCTGTGCAATAGCCATTTATTCCATGGGAACAATAAGCCCTTTAGGGGCCGGTTTCAGCTTTAATTTTCTCTTAATAGGATTGATCGGTGTCGCAGTCGCGGAATTATTAAAATATACAATCACGGGCAAGCATCTCACGCCGGGCCAGGCACTCCAGAATATCCTGGTCGCAGGGCTCCTGGCGGCCTCGGTAAGCAGAATGGCAGTGCTTCAGGTCCCTTCTGCATGGACTCAGGTGCTGATGAAAAATAAAGTTATAGCAACCATTGCCTTCCTGGCATATTTTTTCTTAAATGCCCGCTCGCTTGCATCCAGAGGAAAACATCTAAGGGGTATTTTTGCAGCATCGATTGTAGGAATACCATATCTTTTTAACTGGCTCCTGCTCCTGGAAGATATAACACTCATGCAGGGAGTTTTAAATACTGTAACCAAAGGCGCCCTCGCCGCCCACCCTGTGGCACTCGGTATTATAGCGAGATTTATCGTCGCATTTGTCTTTAATGAAGCTATCGTTAACGGATTCAGCATTATATTTAAAGGAAGGGGCTTGAGGGGCTTCAAGGTCCACATGTTTATACTCTTTGTTTCCCTGGGTGTCGTCACTGCCCCTATTATCGCGGACCTGGGATCGGGCAGGGCCGTTGCCTCCTTGCCGGAATTAATCAGGACGCTTCTTGTAATACTGGCAACTATGTTTTCATTTGCAGGGCTCTGGGGTGAAGTTTATCTGATCACCGGAATGGCCCTCGACAGCGGCAAGCGAAGGGCGCCTTCGTGGGAAAGCATTTCAGGGCACGTAAAGGTGGGCATGAAAAAAGGTATGGCATACAGCGGTATACTGCTCATACTTTTATATTCACTGAATGCCCTGTTAAAGGCGGGCGCCCTGCAGGCAGTGGCCGCGAACATACCGATTTTATTCGGAATCCTTGCCGGCGCAATAATATTCCCGTTATTTAAAACTATTATCGAAACATTTGACGGCAGCATTCCGTTTTTTCAGAGGACGCGGCATAATTATCGAGATCTCAGCCTGTGCGCCAGAGGAGTAGTTGCCGGATTCGGATTTACTTATGCCCTCACCCATGGAGTCATCCAATGGCAGATGTCACACCGCATTCTCTTTGGCCTGGTTACAGGCCTTGTCGCATCCTGCGGAGTAAGCATCCTGCGCGACCTGGTATACGCCATGAAAAATCAGGGAAAGATCCAGTCATGGCGGCTTTATTTTATTGATGCAATCCTGGGTGCTTTCATAGGGGGCGCCCTGGCATTTTATCTGGACTCCATGCAGGTGCCTGTAGTTATTGAAAAATTCAAATTATACACAAGCGCGCATTTTCCGGCCAAGGAATACATTACATATCCCCTTGTAAATAAATGGGGCCGCATTGATCTGGGTAGTTACGCCGGCGGCGCATAGCTCCTCTTCACGGAATCCCTGGCAGGCGTCATCAACTGGTCCGTTGCTGCGTGGCTCTTCGCCATAAACAAGGTATTCATGCAGGCGGCATTTGAAAAACACACTGCCCCCATAAAGTTTTTCTTCTCCAAAGAAGGGTTCGCCCAGCTCATCGAGCACATGATATACGTACTGCGATGGGGCTTGTGGATGTCGCCTATTATATTTACATTCCTGCGCATGATGCCTGAGCCAACCTGGTACAACCAGGACGGCGCGGTCCGCACGATGTTTGCGGTTTATCAGAATGCAGCAATGGCGCCCGAGGCATTCCGCCAGTGGAGCCTGAATGTCTTTATCTATATCCTGGCGGTTGATTTTTTCAGGATCCTCATATGGATGGACCATATGGGCCTGCGTGTGGCGACTCTCGTCAACTTGAGTTTTATAGGCCTGGACAGGCTCGACGAACGCGTTGCGCGCTTCATCGGCCCGGCAGCGGCACAGCGTTATATTCCCGAGGCCGTTAAACGATTTGCAACATGGGGCCCGCTCCTAATCCCCTTCTATCTCCCGCGCGGAAAAGATTGGGACTATGCCTGGACTACATCAGAGGCCATGCAGAAGGCCGGCGGAGGAAAAGGGATACTCGCAACTATACAGTCTTTTACAATTCCTGAAAAAATAGTCTTAACTCTTTTAGCCATCCTCGTCTTTACAGGAATTTCTTTCGGCATGCACACCTTGCGAAGCCGGTCAAAAAAGAAACGCCTGAAAAGCTACGAACTCGGCAACAGAAATTATAAAGTAGTCCTTAATGAAAACGGCGCAATGCACAGCGAGGTTCTTCATGGAAAACCTGAAGTCTTTCCGAAGGAATATGACGTCACAAGGCGTTCATATGACCAGATAGACCCCTGCGGCAGAACCCTTTATGTGGTAGATACTGACCAGTGGCACAAAAGCAAAAAGCGCTTCTGGCCTGTGCTGGGAAATTTCCCGGCAACCAGGTTCACTGCCTCAAACATTGAAAGATGTGAAGATTCTCTTAAGGTCACCAATACAGTCAATAATATAAAGACGACTGTAGATATCACCCTGCCCGACGAAGAAACCACGGCAGAGATCTGGAACGTCACCATTGAAAACAAAACAAACAGCGCGCATCACTTAAAAGTGGTCCCGTACCTGGAATGGGTGCTTAACGGCGGGCTTCACGACAGATTCCACACACAATACGCGCGGCTTTTCCCTGAAATGGAATATGCGCACAATGTAAACGCGATACTCTC
>CAYVIU010000081.1:0-6667 GCA_964451625.1 uncultured Planctomycetia bacterium
ATAAATGCGATATCTAAGTAAAATCATCCTGCCGGCTGTCATCCTTTCATTTTTATTCACGGGCTGCGGCCGCTCTCCCATTGTAAAAAAAACAAAACCCCTTATGGGTACATGGGTGAGCATAAAGGTATGTGACTCTTTCAGAAAACCCAAACAGCTGAAATCAGTAATAAAAAAGGCCTTTTCAGAAATAGAGAATGTGGACCGGCTTCTGAGCAGGTTTAATGAAAAGAGTGAAGTTTCCGGGATAAACACCTTAAAGCCGTTCGAAACCATTAAGGTTTCCGTCGAAACCGTTACGGTTTTAAATAAATCCGAAGAGATTAATAAAATCACCGACGGTGCCTTTGACGTCACAGTCCTGCCGCTCATTAAATTGTGGGGCGCGTATGGAGGGAAGAACAATCTTGTGCCTCCAAGGCATGAGGTAAAAAAGGCGCTGGAGTTTGTCGGCCCGGATAATCTGCTGTTTGATAAGCAGTATGGAAACGTCAGCGTGTTAAAACAGGGGGTAGGGATTGATCTCTCCGGCATAGCAAAAGGATTTGCCGTAGACCGGGCAATAGAATCATTGAGAAGGGACGGCATAAAAAACGCGATGATTGATGCAGGCGGCGATATCTACTGCCTCGGAAGCGGACCGGAAGGAAGGCCCTGGCAGATCGGCCTTAAGCATCCGCGTGAAAATAAAATCATAACAACCCTGCAGTTGAGGGATATGGCAGTCGCAACTTCCGGAGACTATGAAAACTATATCCTCATCAATGGCGAAAGGTTTTCGCACATTATAGACCCGAGGACAGGGTATCCTGTTAAAGACGCACCGATAAGCGTAACGGTTCTTGCAGCCGACTGCATTACTGCGGATGCCCTGGCAACAGCAATATCTGTTATGGGCGCGGAAAAAGGCCTGGCTTTGGTAAATACCCTTGAATGGGTGGAAGCAGTTATCATAAGCGAAGGAAACGATTCATTAAAAATAGACGTATCAGAAGGCCTTAAGGAGATATATGAGTTCCAGGGGTGAGAGAGTGGTTGTGGCAATGTCGGGAGGGGTCGACTCTTCCTGTGCGGCATACCTGATTAAAAAACAGGGTTATGACGCTGTCGGGATTTCCATCAGGCTGTGGCCCAAAGAGGAATGCGGTTTTTACAGGCCCAAGAGCTGCTGTTCCCTTGAATCGATCGCAGACGCGCGCATGGTGTGCGAAAAACTGAAAATTCCGTTTTATGTCCTGGATTTTCATGATGAGTTCAGGGAAGAGGTCATAGATTATTTTTCGAAGGAGTATCTTAAGGGCCGCACCCCGAATCCGTGCATCCTGTGCAATGAAAAAATAAAATTCGGCACACTTCTGAAGAAGGCGAAAGAGCTGGGTGCGGGCACTGTTGCAACAGGCCATTATGCAAGGGTGGATTTTAACAAAAGAATGAATGCATATGTTTTAAGAGAGGCAAAGGATAAAACAAAAGACCAGTCCTATGCACTCTTCAGCCTGACGCAGGAACAGCTAAGAGCCGCCAGGTTCCCTCTCGGAAAATACCCCAAGGTGTGGACTAGGAAGCTTGCAAAGAAACTGGGTTTCTCTGTGTACGACAAAAAGGACAGCCAGGAGATCTGTTTTGTGCAGGACGATTACAGAAAATTTCTTAAGAAAAAATACCCCGGGGAAATAACGCCCGGGCCCGTACTGGATGAATCCGGAAAAAAAATAGGCACACATGAAGGCATCGCCTTTTACACAATAGGGCAGAGGGAGGGGCTTAAGATTCCGTATAAATATCCCCTGTATGTAATAAAGATAGACAAGGAAAAGAATGAAATCATAGTAGGCCCAAGGGAGAGCAAGTTCGAGAAAATTATACAGGTGAATAATGTGAGCTGGATCCTGAAGCCCGAAAAAGATACAATCAGGGCAAAAACAAAAATAAGATACCAGCATGATAAGGCGGCCGCCACTTTAATTTCTTTAGATGAAGGCAGGATAAGAGTGGAATTCGACCAGGCGCAGGAATCTCCGACCCCCGGACAGGCGGCCGTGTTTTATGACAGGGATATTATTCTGGGCGGAGGCTGGATAATTTAGAAAATGAATAAAAATAAATTAGAAAAACTTAAAAATATACTGAAGGGCATGGAGAGCGCGGTTGTGGCGTATTCCGGGGGCGTGGACAGCTCCTTTCTCCTTAAAGTGGCCGTATCTGTCCTGGGAAAAGAGAATGTGCTTGCCGTGACAGCAGACTCTGAGACATATCCCGCATCCCAGAAAAAAGAGGCGGAAAGTTTCGCAAAAAAACTTAAAGTGCCGCATAGAATAATCCACACAAAAGAACTCGACATTAAAAACTTTAAAGACAATCCGGTCAACAGGTGCTACTTCTGCAAGAAAGAATTATTTCAGACGCTGCGGGCAGTCGCTGATAAAAAGAAATTAAAAAATGTTATCGACGGCTCAAACCTCGACGATAAAGATGACTGGCGCCCGGGCAGTATCGCCCTCAAAGAATTGGGCATAAGGTCGCCGCTGGATGAAGCAGGCCTCAGGAAAAATGATATTCGTCTCTTGTCGCGTGAGTTTAAACTGCCGACATGGGACAAGCCCTCCTTCGCGTGCCTGGCAAGCAGGTTCCCGTACAACCAGAAGATAACAAAGAAAAAACTTAAAAGGGTGGAGGCCGCCGAGGAATTTCTCAAGGGTCTGGGTTTCAGGCAGGTGAGGGTGCGCTCGCATGAAAAACTGGCGCGCATAGAAATTGAAACAAAGGAATTAAAAAAGGCAATACAAGTAAAAGACAAAATTATCAAAAGATTTAAATCCCTGGGCTTTACCTATATAACACTGGACCTGGCCGGCTACCGCACCGGCAGTATGAACGAAACCCTGAATGCCTAGAATGTATCAAAGCCTCGCTTCGATACATTTATTGATTTTTCGCAAGCTGTATGGTATATTGAATAAACTATTAATCGTGGCGGGGTAGCTCAGCTGGTCAGAGCAGTCGGCTCATACCCGGCATGTCGAGAGTTCGAGTCTCTCCCCCGCTACTAAAAAATTTGGTCAAGGCCAAAAAAAGTGCGGGTTTGCTTTTTGCGCCTCGATAAAAACTATGATAGACCTACATACGCATACGATAATGAGTGATGGGGAGTTGATAGCGAGTGAGCTTGTCAGACGGGCGCTTGTCGCGGGCTACACTGCCATCGGCATAACTGACCATGTGGATTCCTCGAACATAGATTTTGTCCTTCCGCGCCTTATAAAGGTATCCGGAGTACTAAACTCTTACTGGAATATAAAGGTAATCCCAGGGGTTGAGATTACCCACGCCCCTCTTGAAGAAATCCCTAAGCTTGTAAAATTCGCAAGAAGGCACAGAGGCAGTATTGTTATTGTGCATGGTGAGACGATCTCAGAACCTGTGCTTCCGGGTACAAACAGGGCTGCCATTGAGGCCGGCGTAGATATACTGGCCCACCCCGGCAACATTAAAGAGGAAGACGCGAAGCTGGCCGCCCAAAAGGGCGTATCCCTCGAATTGACCACCAGATCTACTCACAGCCGGCCAAACAAGCACGTATTAGAGGTGGGGATGAGGCATGGCGCCAGGCTTATACTGAACACAGATACCCATGAGCCCACAGATCTCCTCACAGATCAGAAGAGAATGAGCACGTTAAAGGGCCTTGGCCTCTCACCCGGGGCGATAGAAGAGATCATAAATAACTCGCAAATTCTCCTAGGTGCCCTTAAATGAACAATTTAGCCACCTCTCTTGACAATCGCGATACTTGTGGTATACTTATATAAGTTATAATAGTGTATATAGTCATAAGGACTATAAATAATCTAGAAAAGAAAGGAGGGTAGAAAATGAGAATAATTGGCATAATATGTGTATCAGCTCTTTTGTTGGCTTTAGCCATACCTGCTTATGCTGAAACACAGAATGTGAGGGTCAGCGGAGATTTAACAATCCGCGGCATTTATCGCGACCAGTTCGATCTTAATAAAAATGACAACGAACCGGACAGCGATAATTTTGCCATGTCTACTGCAGAGATACAGGTTGATGCAGATCTTACTGACAATGTATCCACTGTAATTAGACTGGTAAACCAGAGAAATTGGGGTGACAGCGAATATCCCACTCAGCGTATCGATGCTAGTGGTTATTATCAGAGATACGAAATTTCCTGGCCAAACAGACTCCTTGATGTCGGAATTGATCTGGCATACGTAAAGATAAAGGAGATGATATTTGAGCCTGTAACTCTAACCATCGGTCGTCAAGACATATGGTTTGGTAGGGGCTTTATCATCGGCCTGAACCAGAGAGATCCCGGCTACATAGGACCTGTTACCATCGCAGGCAATGTTTTCTTACCTAGAGACAATGATCTGCGCGGCACAGGCTCACCAGAACTTACTGCTTATAATGCATTTGACGCGGTAAGGGCCACCATCGATTTCGAGCAATATGCACCTTTTGTTGTAGACCTAGTTTATGCTAAGGTTGATGAAGGCAAGATAGGTCCTGAAGATGACAGGGATCTATATGGTGTGAATGCTGGGTATACATTTGATGTATACAATGCCGAAGCGGAAGCCTATTATTGGCTGAAGCATGACAACTCTGATCACAACGCCTTTATAGGGGATGCTGATCAAGTTCATGTCGTAGGTACTCGCGGCAGTTTCCAGCCCAATTCTGATTGGGAATTCGGGGCAGAAGTGGCGTATCAGTTTGGCCACTACATTGGAAGCTCAACTCAGCAGGCCGAAAGAGACAGGTCTGCATGGGCTCTTGATCTGTATGCTGACTATCTAGGCTGGCTGGATTATACCTGGTCACCAAAAATTGGTGCAGAGTATATATACTGGTCCGGTGAAGATAATGTCGGTTCAGGCGGCGGTCAATATCAGGGATGGGATCCTATGTTTATAGGTTACTTCCCAACGGTAATCCGTCCGTTCCAAGGCGTATACTATATGAACGATACGCATCCAGATGGAGCCGATATGGCTTTGTCAAACCAGCATCAGGTGCTTGTCTCCGGCAGCATAAAACCGTTGGATGACGTTACATTCGAAGCAGTAGGTGCATACTATTGGTTTGATGATCAGCCAGATACACGCTTCTACGGTATAGCAAACAAGGAAGAAGGCGAAATAGGCGGTGAAATTAATTTAACCACCACCTATGACTACACCGAGGATGTTACCTTCAGTCTCTTTACAGGGTGGTTTTTCCCGGGAGAGCATTATGAAGGTCAAGAAGGTCAACCAGGTTCAGTTGAATCCGGTACTGACGTAAATCCTCAGGTTGCTACAGAGATCATCGGAACCATGAAGGTGAGCTTCTAAGCAGCAATGAGTATAGTTAGTGAGTAAAGTAAGTAAAGGGCCCCGTGTCCAAAAATGTTTGGGCGCGGGGTTTCTTTTATGGCCTCAAACCAGACAATAATTTCGATATTCAATAATAGGGTACGGAAATACAGGACGCGGTGCGCCCTGAAGGTTAAGCTGGGTACCGCCTACACGGACATAAGCTGGTTCTCATTCGGCAGGTTCGTCAGGTACGCGGCACTCGCCCTTATCAAGCTCGGGGTCCAGCCCGGCGATAGGTTGGCGATCCTCTCCGAAAACCGCCCGGAATGGGCCTATGCAGACTTTGGCATAATGGCCTGCGGGGCGGTTAGTGTTCCTATATATGCCACTGATACACCCAGGGACATAGAATACATACTCAAAGACTCCGGTGCGGCATACATATTTTTGTCCGATAAAAATCAACTCGACAAAATCCTGTCCATAAAAAAACAAACCAAACTAAAAAAGATAATAATCTTTGATAAAATCGGAACCCCTGACCCCCGGGTCCTGACCCTTAAAAAACTGCTCGATGCCGGCAGGGTCTTTGATCTGGGCGAGCCCCACCTTTACGACATCCGTTCGGAAAGCGTCAGGGAAGATGACATTGTAACAATAATATACACATCCGGCTCTACAAACAAACCTAAAGGTGTAATGCTTACCCAGAAAAATCTCCTTTCAAACTGCAGGTCCTCCAGCGCGGCGATTAAAATAACAGATAAGGACCTCTACCTCTCTTTTCTGCCGCTCTCCCATGTCTTTGAAAGGATGGCCGGCCTTTATCAGATGCTGATCCAGGGCGCCGTAATAGCATACGCAGAATCCAAATATACAGTCATCGATAATGCGAAGGAGCTTTCCCCGACGATAATCTGCGGCGTACCGAGATTTTATGAAAAGCTGTATGCCGGCATACTTAATTCGGCGATAAGCGGCCCTGCAATAAAAAAGAATATTTTCTTCTGGGCGTACAGGGTCGGCAGGCGCTGTGCGGTTGCCCGCGCAAAAGGTAAAAGGGCGCCAATCCCGTTAAGGGTGCAGAAGGGAATAAGTACAGGAAAAATTTCGAAGAAACTGAAGGCCATGCTCGGAGGCCGTTTGAGATTTTTTATATCAGGGGGCGCGCCCCTTTCAAAAGAGATAGCGGAATTTTTTCTTGCCTTTGGCATACTGATACTGGAAGGCTACGGCCTTACCGAAACCTCACCTGTGATCTCTGTGAACACCGAAGACGCATTTAAAATAGGGACAGTGGGAAGGCCCGTTCGCGGAGTTGGCGTAAAGATTTCCTC
>CAYVIU010000082.1:0-6531 GCA_964451625.1 uncultured Planctomycetia bacterium
ATCTCCTATTGAATCAAGGATAGGTGGCCTGTTTACATCGCGAACAGCGATGGTTATTGTTTCCGAATCTTCCAGCGCGCCGTCTGAGACTACGAACGTTACTTCATAAAATCCGGCCTGGTCGAATTGAGGCGTCCAAGAGAAGGATGCTGTATTGTCCCCGTTATCTACGAATGTCGCCCCCTCTGGCAGTTCGGGTGTAGGAAAGTTTAAACTGTCGCCGTTCGGATCAGTAGCTGTGATGGTAAAAGATAAAGCCTGCCCTTCGTCTATTACTTTGTGGCCAATGGGATCGAGTTCGGGCGGCAGTGGGGGGAGAAGCGTAGTAGCGCTGGCAATATTTGAAAACTCCGAATAGCTTCCACCACTTTTGTAAGCCTGGACTTTGAAATAATATGTGGTATCTGGTTGTAAACTCCCTGCCGTAACAGCCATAAAATCAGCGGATACTTGCCCGATGATTATCCAATTACCATCGGGAGTAAGACTACGGAATATTTTGAACCCCGCTATATCATTTGGATTATCGTGTTGCCATTCGACAAATATCTTAGTATGTGAAATAGTGGTAGCTGTTAAGCTATGGGGCGGAGGTGGCGTATCTTTAACTGTGATAGTAATAGATTCGGAATCCGAAAGCACCCCATCCGAAACTGTAAATGTAACACTGTAATTTCCTGCTTGAGCATAACCTGGAGTCCATGCAAAATCAGCCGTATTGTCACCGTTATCTACGAATGTTGCTCCATCGGGCAACACCGGGTCAGGGAAATTTAGACTGTCACCGTTTTGATCTGTCGCCGTTATTGTAAACGATAAAGTCTGGGCTTCATTTATTTCTTTATCGCCAATAGGATCAAGTTCTGGGGGTAGGGGTGGAGGAAAAGTAGTAGCAAAAACAACGTCTGTATATTCTGAAAAGTTTGAACCAATAGCAAACGCACGTACTTTGTAATAATAGGTCGTATCCGGCGTTAAACGTATATGCGTACATGAATATGTATAGGTAGTATCGTCTGGTATAGGTGTATTCATAATTGACCAGTAGCCGTTTGGATCAGTCGCCCAATAAGCTTGAAAGCGATGTATATCGGCCGGGCTATCATGCTGCCATTCAATAGTAATGCTGTCTTGGGAAATAGCCGTTGCTGTTAGGCTGTGCGGGGCTGGAGGTGGCGGTACCTCGTTTACCGTCATTGTGATAGTCTCCGAATCTGAAATATCCCCATCCGTAGCCGTGAATGTTACTTCGTAAACCCCAGCCTGATCACACTGGGGAAGCCAATAAAACAAAGCCGTTCCGTCAGCATTATCAGTAAATTGAGCCCCGTCCGGAAGATTCTCCGCAAACAGAAAAGCTGGAACATTTGCCGCAACAGTAAACTCGAGAAGTTGCGTTTCATTGGTATCTTTGTCTCCGATTGGTTCAAGCACGGGTGGCTGGTCTATGTTCCGGAAATTCAATCTGCCGACAAAAATGTGATCGCCTATCCCAGGAGTTCGAACCACATAAGCTATCAGATCTTCATAAATCGTAGGATACGGTTCCATATTTGAAGGGGCTTCATAGTCATAGAGACCTACTATTGGTATTTTCATTGATGTTGCAAGATCATAAACATAGATTGTAATGGGGCTCTGTTGAGAAGAATGAGTAGGTATTTCCTTCCATACAATTTTATCCTCATATATAACAGGATTATTGGCGCCACAGCCGGTTATTAAGAACTCCTCCTTAGCTTTTAAAATATCGTATAAGTAAATGCCCCAGATATTATCATGGCCTACCATAGTCCGTTCATCCGACCATACGATTTTATCCTCATAAATAGAAAGCCCGTTTACCAACACGTTATAATCGGCTATCTTGACTACTTCTGGAGCAACAGTATCGTACTTACACAAATAAATCTCGTCTCCCCAGATTCCCTGCTCATAATCTTGCCATACTATATTGTTGCCATAAATCGCAACGTTTCTACCACAATATGTGGGGGCAATTTGCCTCTCTTCAACTCCGTCATGCATGTATATTCCACAAAGACCGTCGCGATAATCTCTCCATACTACTTTATCATCGTATATTGCAACAGATGATTTTTGACTGTCACTTGCTGTTATCTGAATCTCCTGCGGATTTATGGGGTCATATATGTGTTCAAAAATATCGCAATAAATAGGCTCTTCCAGCGGATACCGCGGCTCATCCCATATGATTCTGTTTTCATATATCGCCGGCTCACCTTTTACGCCGTACCTATCAGATATCTGAATTTTCTGAGATGTGCTCAAGTCGAACATATAAACTTCATCATAATCATTTGTCCAATCTTCGTCTTCCCGATTAAAATGAGATGTCCATGCGATTTTGTCGCCATACATAACCGGTTTCCATATAGTACCGTCACCTTCTATCATTTGGATAATCTCAAAATGCATCGTAGAAAAAATAACATCTTTACTTACAGTATTTTCATTGTCGCTCACGGTAAAGGTAGTCTTGTAGGTCCCTTTTCGCGCATTTGGCCAACTGAAAAGCGGGTGATCACCTGTATAAAATAATGCATTCGGAGGTAGATTAGAGGCAGAATATGTTAACTGTCCTTCCGGCGCATCGGGATTATCAGGATCTATAGCTTCGATTTTAAATGCGTATTTAACATCTTCTCCTACTATTTGTATATCATTGAGATTTACAAACACCGGTGGTTCGTTAATATTATCAACGGTTAGTTCTTTTTTGGAATATACGGTTTTTGCGCCCTCTTCATAAATAACTTCCAACGTAAGGATGTAGGTTCCTTCCGGATATTGTGCGGTATACCATACTCCCAATTCACCATTCTGTACGGGTAAAGTGGATGAATTGATCGGTATTATATTATTAATGTCTTCTTTAGGAGCGCAATACAGTCTATATTCCTGAAATCCACTTTCTACATAGGCACTGCCAAGAATAGTGACATCTCCTTTGATATAGCTTCCGCTTGAGGGAAGATCTATGAAAACCGAGGCCTCTTTAATCTCGCAGGCGGTGAGCGCGTTAACGCGGCCGTATCCGAAATCATCGTCTCGTCCCGGGGCGCCAAGATCATCGGCAGAGCAACGGATCGTGTCATAGACTTTGTTGTTAGTTAACGTCGGGGTCTGCGAAATTAATAACGCGGCAATGCCTGCCACATGCGGACAGGCCATGGATGTCCCGCTCCATGACTCGTATTGGTCGTCAGGCAAGGCGCTTAAAATTTCTACTCCGGGGGCAGCAACGTCTATCCATGGTCCGTAATTGGACCACCGGGCATAATCGTCATTGCTGTCCGTGGCGGAAACCGCAAGCACCTCTTCCATCGCAGCGGGGTAGCACATACTTGAACTGCCACTATTACCTGCTGCGGCAACCAATACAATTTTCTCTTCATAAGCTGTTTCAAGCTCGTCTTGAATCGCGCCGGCTTCGGATCCGCCAAAACTCATACTTATGACTTTGGCGCCATTGTCTATTGCATACAAAATAGCCTGCTCAATATCCGAATCTTGGAAGCATCCACGCCCGTTCGCTGCTTTATATCCTGCGCGAACAGCCATGATTTTGCAGTTTGGGGCAACCCCTGCGAGTCCTGTATCATTATTTGTAACCGCGGCTGCGATGCCGGAACAGTGGGTTCCGTGACCGTGAAAATCCATGGGATTATTATCGCGCGGGCCGGGATCCTCACCGGGATAAACCTCACTTTCCGGAACCGAGACAAAATCCCACCCCTTATCATCATCAACATATCCATTTCCATCGTCGTCTATACTGTTGCCGGGCAGTTCATCATCGTTTGTCCAAATATTAGAAGATAAGTCTTCATGATTATAATCAACCCCTGTGTCTATAACGGCTATTACGGCATCGGGGCAACCGTCTATAATATCCCACGCCTCAGGCGCGTTTATTTTAGGCAAAGCCCATTGTTCTGGAAAACGCGGGTCGCTTGGAGTGTAATAAGCTTCGCGGATGTAGTTGGGATAGGCATATTCGACATTTGGGTTTTCTTTTAGCTCTATAATCGCTTCCTCTACCGAGACATCTTCCTCAAGGATTATTTTATAGTTACGATAAAGGCCTTGCCTCAAAGGAGACATTTTTCTATAGGCCTCTCCAAAAAGCTCCTCATCAGACATAGTTGTAACAAATTGTGCTGTCTTTTTGAAATCAAGCACCACCGGCTTTATTGAGTGAACTCTTTCTATAGCTTTAAATCCGAATCTAATATCTTGTGCGATTGCTTGTGAAACTGCCTTACGTGAAGCCGGCTCAAAGTTTACAGTTTCCTTAAATTTAACGAGAACCTCGCCCGGGGCATACTGGTGTTCTGGTGATCTTTGGTTTCCTGATACAGATGGAGGTTTGCTTCTTGCTGAACGCAGGTTTGTAGAATTATTAATAACCACACCCTGAGCACTATTTTCCGAAATAAAAAGAAACAAAAGAAAAAACGTTACAACTATAGAGCCGGATTTCTTTAGATTTTTCCCCATGGTTTTATCTATCCCCTATTGTAAGTACTTTTTAAATCTCTTGAGAAACAGATGAAAAAAAATGGACAGTCAAATACCCCGGTATTTTAATAACCCCTATCGCTATGTACTATAAGTATATCACATAAATGCTGTTAAGTCAATAAAAATGTACTTACTTTTTGGATTACTAACATTTTGCCTTAACTCGCTGTAATACAAATAGTTGTGTAAATATTTAAGATAGAGTATAGGATTTTTTAAAAAGATATATCTTCCCTACCCCCATACCGAAATTTCCACAAGATGTTTTTCAAAACGGGCAAACATAAGAGGTCTCTCACCTTCTCTTCTTTCGCAAAAAAAGGCAAAATTTTGGCGGCGGAAAATTTTGCCTTTTTTTGCTCATCTGGACGGGTAGGCTCGGCAAACCGCCGAAGCCACTCTTGTTTACACGCTGGTGGCTGAGGCGGTGTGGACGAGCCGCCTCGGAGCTCGTTATTTTACGTGGCACGGAAGGCGGCGAGGACGCACGGCTGGCAGGTCTTGCAGCGTGCGTTTTCGTAGCCGGTGTGGCCTGCCAGCTGTGCCGAGCCTCGGAACACTCGGAAAAAATTATCTTGCCTGCGCCTTTTTATTGTAGTATTCTATTAACGTAATTTTAGTTCTATAAAAATAACCTGCGTTTTGGGTTTTCTTCGCGTGAGGGCTACCATTCGAAAAACGCTTTCGGACTTTATCCAGTGCCAGAAATGAAAATAGCAATACAAAATTGGTGACAGAGATAAAACGCCGGAAACCGTAACTACCGATATTTGTGTAAAGAATCAATATTGACATATGGCAGAGTATATAAACATGAACTACAATTTCCCACATCTCAAATTTTTTGCGTTCCCTGATGCGCAAAAATAAATAGATGAAATACCCTATCCACATCAGTGTCCAGTGAGGGCGCCATCGAAAGTATGGGACAAGGATTGACAGAAAACCAAACGAGAACAACACCTTTTTAAAAAGATACTCAAAAAACAACAGAGGCTCCTGGCGCATATATTCAAGATAGGGGCTGATGTTGCTGCCTATATTTAATCTGGCATACAACGGGTTTGTATCTATCTTAGATAAATCGATAGATGGAGGAATCGGATAGCCCTGCTGCCTGAAGGCCCCTTTTCCTTTAGGTAAAAACTCCCATTCACCACATGCCAAACGATTTCTTATTCCCAGGAATGACATGCCCAGGGCCATGATGGTAATAAATAAAACCAGATAAGTAAAACCTTTCAGCCTTTTTTGAAAGTAAAATAAGCTAACGACAAGAATCAGGGCTGCTGCAAACAAAATTGCCTCAGGCCGCGTTAAAACAATAGTACCCATCAAAAATGCTGAAAATAACTGCAGTTTAATGTTTTTCTTTTCAATCCCCCTGATAAAACAGAAGAAAAAGAGCGATATAGTAAAAAACATCAGATTTTCACTCAGTACCCTTACTACATAATACTTGCCGGCGTCGAGCAGTGTAAATATAAAAATGACACCCAGGAACATTATGCCGGTAAGGCCATTCATCTTATCCCTGAATGTCCAGTAGATCAGCGCCACGGCCAGCCCCATCATGATATGCTGGATGATGTATATCGGGATAAGGCTTTCCCCAAAGATTATGAAGCACAGGGCGACGAAATAGTTGTATAAAAAACCTGCCGGGACGTTGTAAGAAGATGCCACCGCAGGCAGGAGTATGCCGTTCCGGGCAATATCCAAACCAAACTCTGTATAGGCCAGCCAATCATTCCCGGTCTCTGTCTTAAGATAAGTCTGCAGGTTATTCTCATACGGATACAGCCTTACGAGCGCCAGGGCCAGGAATATTACTACTACTAGTATAGCCAGTATATTTCCGGTGCTTTTCTTAGAAAGGAAGTTTATTGTTCCATTAATTGTCATTTTTTATGCCTTCTGTCTTTTACAGAACTATTTCATCAACGCAACTTTTAGTCCTGCGCTAACCTTTCTCCTGAATTC
>CAYVIU010000083.1:0-6343 GCA_964451625.1 uncultured Planctomycetia bacterium
ACTCTGAATACAGACCTTGAAGAAATAAATCAGGCCCTCAGGAAAAAAGACTCAGACTTAAAAGAAAAAGAAGAATCCGTTTCGCAGCTAAATTCGACTATTGAAGAGATAAGGCTTGAAATAGACCAAAAGAACAATGAGATAACTCAGAAGGATGAGAGGATAAACAAGCTCGATTCAGACCTTGATGAGGCCAACAATCTATTAAAGGAAAAAAGCGCTGCATTAACACTGAATGAACTTAAGCTGGATGAAACCGATAAACAATTCAAGGAAGAGCTGGCTAAAAAAGAAGAGAATATTTCATCTCTGCAGGAAGAAGTAAAGAAAAAAGAAGGACTTGTAGATACATTCAAATCCAAAAGAAAGACTTCCTCTTCAAGGGTCTCGAGACTCATAAAAACACTGAGGGAGGGCCTAAAGAAAACCAAGGCCGAGGCGGAAAGTTTAAAACAGGCATCGAGCGAGAATGAAAGGCTGAAAAGCGAGATCTCAAGCGTAACCCTGGACAAAGAAACCATTGCCCAGAAAAGAGATGTCATTATAGTTGATCTCAAAAAGAAGTTTGACGATCTGCAGAAAAAACACATAGACAGCGCCACGCAGGCAAAGAGCGAGATAAATTTCCTCAACAGAGAGCTCGCACTCAAAGACAAGGCGCTCGAGGCTGCCAAGACAGGTACTAAAAAAGAGCCCGAGGCCATGGACATCATAGACGGAAAGATCAAGGGTGAATACGAAAAACTGAGAACCGAATATAACGACCTTAAAGATAAATCAAACTGGCTGGTGAAGTTGATAAGGGAAGAGACTGAAAAGAAAAAGAATCTGGAAGGACAAATAGAACAATTAAAAGAAAAGGCCGAGACCATCAAGCATCAGGAAGCTGTTGTGCGGCCTTCGACAACCTCATCCAGGGATAAAGAAAAAGAGTATTTCCTCAGGATTTACGAAGAAAAGCTGAAAACAGCATCCTTCAGCGATCAGAATATGCCGACAGACCCTGAAACCCTTAAAAACCTTTACAGTGCGCTAAAAAAACATTCACAGATAATAGCCAAGCAACTGCGTGAGGCGATAGACAGGACCCACGAACTTTCCGCTGAAATCTCTAGATTAAAAAATAAGGAGGCATAAAAATGGATTGGGGAATGAAGAACAGATTGAACAAACTTATTCAACCGGACAAGAGGTGTTTCTTCCTGCCCATAGACCACGGATATTTCCAGGGGCCTACACGCTGCCTCGAAGAACCGGCAAAGACAATAAAGCCTCTCTTAAAATACTGTGACGCGCTCTTTGTAACAAGGGGTGTGCTCCGTTCATGTATTGATGCCGGGATTGAAAAACCCATCATACTGAGGGTCTCGGGCGGCACAAGCATGGTAGGCAAAGACCTGGCAAACGAAGGCCTCACAACATCCATTGACGAGATTATAAGACTGAATGCAACCGCTGTGGGAATATCTGTGTTTATAGGAAGTGCATATGAGCACCAGACACTGATGAACCTTTCGAAACTCGTCAACGAATGTGAAAGATACGGCATACCTGTCATGGCCGTTACAGCCGTAGGCAAGGAAATGGAAAAGCGCGAGGCCAGATACTTAGGGCTCTGCTGCAGGATTGCGGCTGAGCTCGGCGCAAAGGTCGTGAAGACCTACTGGTGTAAAAAGGATTTTGATAAAGTCATAAAAGGGTGCCCTGTGCCTGTAGTTATAGCCGGCGGCCCGAAGTGCAACACTGAGCTCGAGGTCCTGGAGTTCGTATACGACGGCATACAAAATGGCGCTGTCGGAGTAAACCTCGGCAGAAATGTCTGGCAGGGCAAGCACCCGGAGCCAATAGCAAAGGCCCTTAATGCAATCATCCATGAGAATGCCTCGGTAAAAAAGGCCCACAAGCTCTTCAAGGATTCTATATAATCCAATATGCGCGTAGCAACGTACTACACGAACCGTGACGTGCGCATCACCCAGATGCCCAAACCCGAAATCGGCCCGGATGAATTACTCGTCAGGGTCATGGCAAGCGGCCTCTGCGGCTCTGATGTAATGGAATGGTACCGCGCGAAAAAGGCCCCCATCGTACTCGGCCATGAAATCACAGGCGAAATTACCGAAGTTGGAAAAAATATACGCCGCTTCAAAAAAAATCAGCGCATTTTTGTATCCCACCACGTCCCCTGCGATAAATGCAGCCACTGCCTGAGCGGCCATCACACGGCCTGCGAAACACTCCACACCACAAATTACTTTCCCGGAGGCTTCAGCGAATATATACGCGTCCCGAAGATAAACGTTGAAAAGGGCGTGTTCCTTCTCCCAAAGGAAATCTCCTACGAAGACGGCACATTTATTGAACCACTCGCCTGCGTTATACGCGGCCAGCGCCTTGCCCGTATAAAAAAAGGGGAGAGTGTACTTATTTTAGGGAGCGGGATCTCAGGGCTCCTGCACCTTTTGCTTGCAAGAGGCAATAATGCAGGAAAGATATCCATAACCGATGTAAATGAGTTTCGCCTGAACCGGGCAAAACAGCTCGGCGCAGACCAGGCCCTGAATGCAAAAGAAGGATTGCCAAAGGCTGACCTTGTAATAGTATGCACAGGCGCTTACAGCGCATTCCTGCAGGCACTGAAATCAGTTGAAAGCGGGGGGACGATACTCTTTTTCGCACCCGTCGTGCCCCCGAAAGATATACCTGTCCCGGTAAATGAATTCTGGCGCAGGGAAATAACGCTCCTCACCTCGTATGCCAACGCCCCTTCTGACGCAGGGCTTGCCATAAAACTTATTCAATCAAAAAAAATATTCGTAAACCAGCTGATCACCCATCGCCTGAGCCTTGAAGACGCGGCCGAGGGGTTCAAACTGGTGTCAGAGGCAAAAGATTCCATCAAAGTGATAATAGAGCCTCATAAAGATGTCTAAACGAAAAATCATCGAAAGCCTGCATCATGTCCCGTCGCTGAGAAAGACACTGGCAAGGATGCATGAAGAGGGCAGGATAACCAAAGATAAATATGACTACATCAATTCCCACATCGAAGAATGGGTGGCTGATTCCAAATACATACTCTTCAACCTCGGAGTGCACATCGGCATGGGTTTTGTAAGGTTCACTGCCATACCGCTTCCTCTTCCGATCGGCTCAACCCTGCGCGGTGTGTGGGTAATATTAAACAGGATCTGGTGCGACATAAAATGGGACATGCACAGAAAAAAGATACATTCGCTCACCGTGCTCTTTTTCGCCATCATACCGTTTCTCGGGTATTTTTCCTATGTGATCCCATTAAAAAGAAAAAGCGAATACCTCGCTTATCTATATGCCCAGCATGTCTCATATGCCATGTATAATATGACTGTTGAAGCCAAACTCAAAAAGGCCCCGAGATTTATAAAAAAGATGGCCTATTCACTGCTTGTACCCGGAGAATTACATGGAAAAGATTAAATGCCTATTTGCCATAATAATCCTTGCCTTCACCGCCTTGCCCGCAATGTGTTTAGCGGACGAATCAATAAGGCTTGAAGGGTACACCGCAAACACAAGAGACGGCTGGGAACTCTCCATTGTCAGGTATTCGCTTCCCGGGGCTTCTCCCAAAAAAGCAGCCGTGATTCTATGCCATGGTTTTAATCTCAACAACAAGTTCTGGGACCTCGACAAGCGCTCGGCCATGGCAAGATACCTTGCGGCCAACGGCTACGATGTATATGCGCCCGATTTGCGGGGTTCGGGAAAAAGTTCAAAGCCCCTTTTCTCAAGGCTCAAGGGCCTTTTCAAGTTTGACGTGGAAGACATGCCGCACATGTTCATAAAAGCGCCCACAGATTTAACAAAATTCAACTGGACCATCGACGACCACATACATTCCGACATACCGGCAATCCTGAAACTCGTCAGGGAAAAATCCGGTTTTGACAAGGTCTACTGGATAGGCCACAGTATGGGCGGGCTCATAATGTACGGCTACCTTGAAATATATGGTTCCGAATTCATTGCAGGCTTTGTGCCCATGAGCTCGATGATAGTGATCCCCGACCCCTTAAACGAACACCTCAAGCTCATTGCCGAACAAAAACCGCTCATGACCGCCAGCCTCATAGTCAACACCACTGCCGCAAGCCAGCTGAGAAATTTCACATTCGGCACAGTGAAGCACCCCATAGAGGACCTCCTGATGGACACCCAAAATATGCATGATGACGTCGTCTTTCGTTTTTTCAGGCTCTCCATAGATGACACTGCCCCCGGAGTCGTCTCGCAATTCTCAGACTCCATAAGAGAGGGTAAGATAATTTCAACAAGGGCAACATACAGCTACAGCGACAGGCTCCACCTCATCAAAACCCCCATGCTCTTCATGCTCGGGTCCAATGACGGCTTTCTCTCAGAAAAAGAAGTCCTCACCGCCTACAACAGCGTATCCTCACTCGATAAGGAAATGCTCATATTCTCCAGGGAAAACGGCCACCTGGCCGACTACGGCCACTGCGACTTGGTCGTGGGAAAAAACTCCGCAGTCGACGTATACCCCGCCGTACTGACCTGGCTCGAACAGAGAATCTCCCAACGATAGTATTACACATCAATTCATGCTTGACACATAGCAGGTAATATAGTATATTATAATAAAAAAGGCACAGAAAGGAATGATAATTAATGCCAAGAATCGATTTAAGGCCGAATGAACCGCTGGAAAAGGCCCTTCGCCGATTCAAGAGAAAGCTCGAGAGAGAAGGTATCTTAAGACAGCTCAGGGACAGGAAGCACTACGAAAAACCGAGCGAACGAAAGCGAAGAAAAAAGAGAGAAGCAAGAACAAAAAGGAGAAGGTAGCCTCCAGGCTTCGCCAAACATCCGGGGCTTAATGGTGCTTTCACATATTAAGCCCTGTTTTTATTAATTCTATGAAAAAAAGACTTCTCTTTCTACTCATAGCCATCCTGGCCGTCTCGGGGATTTTTATCCCCAGGGCCTATGCGGGCAAATATGTCCTTGATAACGGCATTACCGTAATCATCAAGGAAGACGGGAGCTCACCCCTCGTGGCGCTGAAGGTGCTTGTGGGTGTGGGGAGTGCAAATGAGCAGGAGTTTATGGGCTCCGGGATTTCGCATCTGGTGGAGCACATGCTCTTCAAAGGTACTGCAACACGCCGCGTGGGCGACATCGAGAAGGAAATCAAATCCTACGGAGGCACAATCAACGCCTTCACAACACACGACTACTCAGGCTACCAGATAGTTGTGCCAACACCCCATGCCTCAAAATGCCTGGCTATATTAAAGGACGTCCTTTTTAACTCATCCCTTGACAAAAAAGAACTTGAAAAGGAAAAACAGGTCATACTGAAAGAGATAAAGCTGAACCGCGATGAGCCCGCAAGGCGCCTCTCGAGGCTGTTGTGGTCAACCGCATTCAGGCTTCATCCATACAGGCATCCGGTCATAGGATACCAGAATCTTTTCGAAAGGCTCGACAGGGCAAGCGCCTTCAAATTTTATAAAAAAATGTATATACCAAATAATATCACGCTCGTTGTGGTGGGCGACGTGGATGAAGAATCCATCCACAAAGACATCGAAGCCATATTCGGGGATATTGAAAGAGAGCCCCTCCTCGAAATGGAAACGCCCGGCGAGCCGAGACAGATTTCAAAGCGTATTATCGAGGAAAGGGACGAGGTAACCCTTGCCTATTTCGGGCTCGCCTACAGAAGCGTGGACCTTTTTGATAAAGACCTCTTCAGCCTGGACGTCCTCTCGATTATACTGGGAGACGGGGCAAGTTCGCGGCTGAACCAGAGATTATACAGAGATGAAAAGATAGTTTATTCAGTGGGATCATGGAATTACACCCCGGGCGACCCGGGCCTGTTTATAATATCAGGCGTGGCTGAGCCGGATAAAGTGGACGCCGCCATAGAATCCATCCTGGACGAAATAGAAAAGATCAAAGATGAAGGAATAAAAGATGAAGAGCTCGCCAAGGCAAAGAATTCTGTGCTCACCGCTCACATATCAACACAGGAGACAGTCTCCGGCCAGGCAGGGGACCTGGGCTCCTCAGAGCTCCTGACAGGGGATCACAATTTTTCTGATAGATATGTAAAAGGGATAAACTCTGTCAGTGACGACGGCATCAGGCGCGCGGCCTCTAAACACCTTATCGAAGACTCGCTCTCGGTTGTCAGGATCATGCCCCAGGGGTGGAAGGATCCAAGCAAGGCAAAGGCTAAAAAGAAAACCGAAAAAGGCCGGATCAGAAAATATATCCTCTCAAACGGCATAAAGCTTCTTTTGAGAGAAGACAGGGAAGTGCCGCTGGTCTC
>CAYVIU010000084.1:0-6209 GCA_964451625.1 uncultured Planctomycetia bacterium
CTTCGCTCCATAAATCATGGCCTCATTCCACTTGACAACTACATCAAAATCAGGTATACTTATACCAAGTTAAAGTTTAGATAGGTTTATATAGGTTATCTATGAAGCCATTTATGTATGGAAAATATAATATCCAGCAGGTTGCCAATGTCCTCGGCATATACAGGGGGACCATTGTCAATTATGAGAAGAAGCACATCTTCCCGAAACCCAACCGTAATCCCATAAACAATTACCGTGAATATACAAAAGAGGATATAGACAGACTAAAACGAATATTACAGAAAGGACCCTCATAATGTATTTTAAAGAACTGGAATTATACGGCTTTAAATCATTTGCCGAAAAGACAAAAGTAAAATTCGAACCCGGCGTCACCGCTATCGTAGGCCCGAATGGTTGTGGAAAGTGCTTAGACAAAGAAAGCCTTGTATTGCTCGCAGACGGCACAAGAAGAAGAATCTATGATTTGGTAGAAGATGCACTGGCAAATCTTCCAAACAAGAAAATCGACGACGGCTTTTATGCGTACAACCAAAACCCGGAACTCGAAATCCTTTCCTTAAACCCGAGAACGCTAGAGATAGCACCCAGGCCAATATCCAGCTTCATAAAAAGAAAAGCTCCGAAATATCTTCTTGATATAAAGCTGAGATCTGGAAGAAGGATTAAAAGCACGCATTACCATCCTTTCTTTACCATTGAGAATGGAATCTTGAAAAGCATTAATGCCGAAGAGCTCCGCGAAGGTATAAAAATAGCCACTCCGCGCAAGCTTAAGGTAAATAATAATGATATCAATATAGATTTAATAAATAAATTAGTCGATGGGTTTAAAACCGATGATTATATATTTATCCCCACATCAACAAAGTTGCTTTCCCGCCTTCTCGGGTGGAAGAAAATAAGCAACAGATTCAAAATCCCATATAGACTGACAAAGGAATTGGCCAGATTTTTTGGATATATCATATCCGAAGGCAGAAATGCTTCCACTAACCAGATACGTTTTGTCAATGGGGATGAAGAGGTTGTAAAGGATTACTGTAAATCAGTTGAGGGAGCGTTTGGCATAGCCCCAAAGGTAGTGCAATATAAGAAAAGCGCCAAGGATGTTTTTATATTCAATAGATCGCTTGGCAATTATTTGGACAAGGTCCATGATATAAAAATAGACGGCCATTCCAGAGATAAGAGGGTGCCGAATGTTATATTCAATACTTCTCAAGAAATAATATCAGAATTTCTGTCTGCACTGTTTATGGGAGATGGCTATTTCTGCGCTAATAAGGAAAATACAAGTACAGTTTATGCAGAATACGCAACAGCCAGCGAAACCCTTGCCCGGGATGTATTCCATCTTCTTTTGCGCCTTGGAGTGCAGCCGGTAATCCGCGAGAAAAGAAAGAAGGCAACGAATTCACCAAAGGGTAAAATGCGCACCTATTATTCTGTTTATGTATATGGCCTTACAAATTTAAAGACCCTGATTACGCAGTTGAACCTTGTTGGCGAAAAGAAAAAAACAATAGAGAAAATAGCCTTATTGGAAAGAACCTCAAACCCAAACCTTGATTTAATACCTGGTATAACGCCTTACATTAAGGATTATGTACGGCTGAATAAAATAAATGTAAAGAAAACTAAAAAGATCTGCCCAAAACTGGCAGCGTATTATGAAAATACCTGCGAACCGTCAAGAAGTGGCATTAAAGAAGTTATTGCAGTTGCTGAAAATAACCCTTCACCAGAAAACTTATCGCTCGAGGCAAAACGGCTCATGCTTTTTGCCGAGTCCGATGTTTACTGGGATGAGATTGTTGAGATTAAAAAAGTAAATTCCGGGAAATGGGTTTATGACCTCGAAATAGAGGGAACCCACAATTATATAGCCAATGATTTCATAGTTCACAATTCTAATATCACAGACGGTATCAGGTGGGTGTTGGGTGAGCAGAGTGCAAAACAGCTTCGTGGCGCAAAGATGGAAGATGTAATCTTTAATGGCACCGACACTAAGGAACCGCTTGGCTACGCAGAAGTGTCTTTAACATTATCGAACGAAGAAAAGTTCCTGCCCATAGAGTATGATGAAGTAACGCTTACCCGAAGACTCTACCGCTCAGGTGAAAGCGAATACATGATCAACAAAACCAATGTGAGGCTCAAAGACATAACCGAACTTCTGGCCGGGTCAGGGTTAGGGGTTGATACATATTCAATGGTAGAGCAGGGCAAGATCGGCATGATCTTAAGCTCCAATCCCGAAGACCGCCGCTACATCTTTGAAGAGGCCAGCGGCATAATAAAGTACAAGACCAAGAAAAGAGAGGCCATGAGGCGGCTTGAGGCCACAGAGGGCAACCTCCTCAGGGTGAATGATATTATAGCTGAAGTAAAAAGACAGATAAACTCCATTGAGAGGCAGGCCAGGAAGGCAGAGCGCTACAAAGAGCATTTTGAAGTCCTGAAAGAGCATGAGACAAAACATGCCCATTACGAATACCACCGCCTGAAAAACAGCCATTCCAATTATGAAGAAGACCATACGACTAATCGCGAAAAGGAAAGAGAGCTGAGTACCAAGATGGATGAGCTGGAAAAGTGGTCCGAAGAACTAAAGGCCAAGCTGGCTGCCCAGGATTCAAAGATCCTTGAATCACAGTCCAAGTCAATGGACATTGATTTTTCAATAAAGAGCAACCGTGATGAGGTAAGGCATGACAAGGAGCGCATAGAAGAACTTATCCAGCTCCAGACAAGCCTTAAAGGAGAGATAAAGCAGCTTGAAACAAGGATAGAAAGCCTCTCTACCAAGACCGAGAAACTAAATCTGCAGTTCTCCTCTATATCCGGCAACAAGAAAGAAAAGGAAACCTTCCTCTCCGAACGCGAGACCCAGCTAAAAACACTTGAGGCCGAGATAAACCAGAACCAGCATAATATTAAAGAAGGCAAGACAAAGACAGTCAATATGCTCGCCGACCAGTCGCGCACCAAAAATGAAATAGCCAAACTTACCGGTGAGATACACAACAACCAGGCGCGCCTGAGAAGGCTGAGGCTGGAGACTGAAAAGGTCACAGAAGAACTTGCCCAGATAGAAAAAACCCTGAAAGAGGCAGAGACCCTTGCCAACGAGGCAAACAAGACTGTCGAAAAGCTGAACCAGGATAAGGAAAAGCTTGAACAGTCCCTGGAGCAGGAGAGAAATCAATTTTCCGAAATCGATACAAAGATCAGGGAGAGCCAGAATGAGTACCACTCTCTCCAATCAAAACTAAAGTTCCTGGAAGACCTTGTCAAAAAACACGAAGGCTTTACAGGCGGGACAAAGGCACTTCTGGCAGATGTAGCCGATGGAAAATTTAAGCTGGATGGCCTTGAAAAACCAATAGCAGGGCTTATACAGGTGAAGAGGGGATACGAAGCCGCAGTAGAAACTGCCTTAGGCGAAGACCTGGAATCTGTTGTTGTAAACAGCTGGGACACAGCATTTGCCGCCATCCAGTATCTGAAACAGAAGAAACTGGGTATGGCAAGCTTTGTCAATAAATTCACAAAGAAAAAGGAATATCACAATTCCACCGCTCCCAATCACCCGGCTGTCATAGGCCGCCTTGCAGATTTTATTAAGGTAAAGCCCGAATATGAAGCCGTCATACACAATCTTCTCTACAATGTTGTTTTGGTTAAGGACATAACCTCTGCGCTTGATATGGTAAGGGCCAACAATCTCCCGAGGGATATAAAGTTTGTAACATCAAAGGGCCAGATCATTAAAAACGGCGTTGTGCTTTCAGGGGGAGTGGATAAGGATACAACCACAAGCCTTATCGGCCGGCAGGCAAGGATCGACCAGACAAAGCAGGATATAGAAAAACTCCTTGCCGAGATAGTGATGTTGAAGAAAAAACAGAATGAAGTCAAAGAATCCATGGCCCAGCGGGAAAATGAACTTACAAAAATTACCGGGAACCTCCGCCAGGAAGAAATAGAGCTTGCCAAGAGAAATTCCAAAAAGATGGACCTCGAGAAGGAGTTTAAGAAAGTAAACGATGAACTCAATCTCGCCAATCTTGAAATAGAAGAGACAACAGAAAATGTAAATACCTTAACGCAGGAAGAAACACACCTAAAACAAAAACTACAGGAACTCGAGGAAAGCTATGCGCTTGTCCAGCAGATCATTACAGATTCACAGGAATTTATTGCAAAGGGCAGGACAAAGAAAGAGGAACTGCTTATAGATATAACCCAGCTGCGAACAGAGCTTGCGGCAATAGCAAAGGAGGCAGAGAGCCTTAAGGAATCTGTAGAAAGCCAGAATGCCTATTTCAATGAGCAGAAAGAACTTTTCAGTACAAAGACCTCCAATCTGACTTCCTCGGCTGATAAACAAAAAGAGCTTGTTAGCCGCATAGAAAGACTAAATAAAGAAACAGAAGAACTCCTCGGTGAAAGGACAAAGATAGAGGCCAGTTTCAAGGATTTAAAAGTTGCAAGAGATGACCTGGCAAAACTTATACAAAAATGCGACCAGGACATGAAGACTCATCAGGCCAACCTGAACGAAGCCAAGGAAAAGATCCACAATCTCCAGATGGAAGAGACACAGATATCCTTTAAGATGGAAAACCTCAAGACGAGGATTTCCGAGGATTACAAGATAGACCTTGAGACCTTTTCCGTGGAAAACCAGGACAATACAAACTGGGACGAAGTCATTGCCAAAATCACAGAGTTAAAAGAAAAGATGGAGAAGATGGGCCCGGTAAGCATGGTGGCCATACAGGAATATGAAGAACTAAAAACCCGTTATGAATTTCTCGTAAAGCAGCAGCAAGATCTTGCAGAAGGTAAAGACAGCCTCCTCAAGGCGATAAGAAAGATCAATCACACCACACGCCAGTTATTTGTTGATACATTTAACAGTGTCCAGGTTGAATTCAGGAACCTGTTCAGATATCTATTTGGGGGAGGGAAGGCAGACATCGTTCTCACCGACCCGAGGGATGTATTGGAATCCGACATTGAAATTATCGTCCGGCCTCCCGGCAAAAAACTCCAGAGCATAACCCTTCTTTCAGGAGGGGAGAAGGCACTTGCGGCAATGGCGCTTATGTTTGCCATCTTCAAGGTAAAGCCAAGCCCATTCTCACTCCTTGACGAAGTTGATGCACCGCTTGATGACTCCAACATCGGAAGATTCAGCAAGGTCCTTGCAGACTTCGCAAAAAAGACTCAGTTTATAATCATTACCCACAACAAAAAGACCATATCCTTAGCAGATGTCATGTACGGCATTACCATGGGACAGGCTGGTGTCTCAAAGATAGTTTCAGTTAAATTTGCGAAGGGGAAGGAAAAGGAAGAAGTACTGGCTACTTCTTCTTAAGAGATTTGTTGTAGAGACAGGTCCTGTTCTTACCTTTTTTCTTGGCCCAGTAGAGGGCGGCGTCCGCTGCCTGAATAAGTTTTCCCTTATCTTTTGTATCCTCAGGAAATGACGCTACCCCGCAGCTAATAGTAAACTTCTTTTTAGGTTGCACCTCTTCTTTAGGAAACTTGGCCTTTTCCACAGCCAACCTGACGCGTTCGGCAAGCCGCATCGCCTCATCTTTGTTACTGTTAGGCATAATAATGGTAAACTCTTCTCCGCCATACCGGCAAGGAAGATCCATTTTTCTGACCTCAGACCTCAGAATGCTTCCTAATCTTTTCAATACCTTGTCCCCGGCAGGGTGGCCGAGCTTGTCATTGTAATTCTTAAAATTATCTATGTCTATTACCACGAGACTCAAAGGCATCTTCAGATCTTTTGCCTTTTGTAAATGAGTGGACAAGAGATACTGAAAGTGTCCGTGATTATGAAGTTTTGTAAGCCAGTCGCTGTTCGAGAGGTGAAGAGTCTCTTCGTATAGACGTGAGTTTTCAATCGCAAGCCCGGCATGGTTGGCAAACAGGGTAAGCATTCTTATGTCAGACTTCGTAATAGGTTTTTTCGTGAAGATGTTGTCAGCCAGTATTGCGCCTATTACTGTGTCTTTTGCCTTCAAAGGTACAACTACGAAATATTCAGTATTCAGAATCTCCTGTATCTTATCCTTGGCCTGCTTCTTTGCCTCTTCAGTCGTTACCTCGAAAGGCATGCCTTCAAGTACAGTGAGGGCAAGGATGCCGCCTTTCTCACCCAACGGAAGTTTTAT
>CAYVIU010000085.1:0-6129 GCA_964451625.1 uncultured Planctomycetia bacterium
AGCTAAGCTTCCAGCCATAGTTTAGTTTTACGTGGCAGGAAGCTTAGCTTCAACGGATATATAACTCCACCAGAGGGTGCAGTTTCCCGAACAACTCGGAAAACGTTTCTAACATACAATTTGGTAAAATTCAAAAATTTTACACTACAATTTTAATTTTATGGTATAATGTAGTGTAAGGGAGGGGTGTAAAATGAAAGTACTCAAAGGTATTTTATCGGAAAGTAAAGATTATTATGTTGATGCCAGACGGAAGATAGAGAAAAAACTCTCAAGTCTACCCAAGGGCAGTATAAAGGAGAGAAATATTTCAGGTAAGAAATATTATTATCTACAAAAACGTAAAGGTAATAGGGTAGTGCATAAATATCTTGGCAGGAATAAGCCGGAAGAATTATTAAAACAGATAAAACAGCGAAAGCTATTAAAGAATGAACTTAAAAAGGTCAAAGGAGCTCTCAGAATTATAAAAAGGTCGGAAGGAAGAAGGCATGATTAAAACCGTCGAAAGAATTCTTAAAGTTTTTTCTGATAATAATCTTTTTAATGAAGGGGTTGAACTTATTGGCAGTTGGTGTTTTCAGTTGTATCAAAAGCACTTAGGCGCTAAGAACTTTCCATTAAGGACTCAAGATATTGATTTTTTAATTCCTAACCCATTTCATGGTAAAAACCATTTAGGATTCATAAAACAATTAGAAGATTTAGGATTTAATTTTGATTTTAGGCGCGATGGATCTTTATATCTGTGGAACGCTGAGTTAAAGATTGAGTTCATAACTCCTGAAAAGGGAAGAGGTTCAGATGATTCAATAAAGATTAGGAAACTTGGATTTAATGCGATTCCTTTGAGGTTTGTTGCATTGTTATTGAATAACCCAATTACTATTACTGAAGGAGGCATCAAGATTTTAGTGCCAAACCCCACAAACTTTTGTTTACATAAGCTTATCATTGCATCTCGTAGAAGAAATATAGATAAGTCCTTAAAAGATTTACAACAGGCAATATGCACTTCTGTAATTTTAGATTCTAAAGAAATTCAGAAATTATTCATATCCTTGCCAAAGAAATGGAAGCAGGCGATTTTAAGGATGTTGGAAAAATCTAAAAGAGAATTGCCCATGCTCAGTGAAGAGGTTGATAAACTTGAATTTACACTACAAAGTAGTAAATAGTGAATTATGTAGTGTAAATTAAGCAGGAAGCTTCCAGCCATAGGTTGTAAGAAGCTAAGCTTCCAGCCATAGTTTAGTTTTACGTGGCAGGAAGCTTAGCTTCAACGAATCGGATAAGTAACCCCGCCATAAGGATATACGTAGACGGTCGGATTTTTAGGTGTGTATCTTGACGCGGATTTAAGCATCTTATCAATGTCACTAAATTGCCGGAACAGGCCCAATCTCTTACCTGTTCCTCCGGAAAGATTATTTGAATAAATAAAGAGACGATTTTTTCTTGCCACCTGCATGGAAAAGTGAGTTAAAAACCTTTCCTCAACCCCTGTATTTTTCTTTACAATATCGGTAAGCCACAAAAGCCTCTTTTTTCCCACAAGTTTAAGGATAGCGCGCAAGAGAGTATTATCCAACCCCAGCCACTTGTGAGGCACTGCAATATCCCCAAGCCCATTCTTACATTCCAGGAAGGCAATGATAAGGCCGTTTTCCTTTACACTTTTCTCTATATTGGCAACAGCCTTTATGCCCTGCCTTAAGTCCGCATTCATGGGGTTCGATGCAACGATTGCTATATCTGCGGGGTGGTCAATCTTTCTGGCACTGATTGATTCTGAAATTTTAATGCCTCTCCTGTGTGCGGCTACAGGGTGGCCTGAGACAAAGGCGTGGATTTCTTTCTTTTCGTTCAGTATTGCATTAATGATAAATATATCTTTCTTTAACATCATCGCGGCTTCTTCAAGGTCCAACCTCATCGGGCTCTCGTGCTCTCCGATATAGTTAAACTTCTGATGAGACACACCCCGCATATGGTTCGCCGCTATAGTCCTCTCATGCGCCAAGCCCGGCAGTATCATCTTTAATCCGCCCCCAAAACCAAGCAGGGGATGAGGCTCTATTAAACCCACACATAAAACAAGATCAGCCTCTCCCAGGTGTTTATTTAGATATACATGCGTGCCCCTTTTTGTCTTCCCGAGATCGATCTGTTCATCCAAGTCTTTAGAATTATGATTAATCCATTTTATGCCTTCTGTGTCGCCAAGTTTTTGTTTTACTTCATCAGCCCGCATATCGCGGTGCACGCCGAGCGCAGTTATGATGAGGATGTTTTCTTTCTTTGCCCCGCAGGCAAGGAGGTGTTTTAAGAGATGGCTGAAAAAACTATGCGTAGGCGTAGGCCTTGTTATGTCATCTACTGCTATGAGTATTTTTTTATTAGATAAGCCTAAGGATTTTAACGGGGCATGTTCTATGGGATTCCGAAGCCCTTCAATCAGGGCATCAGAGATATTACCAAGCCCAGGAACCGAACGGGGACCGAGCTCAGATATTATATTCCATCCAGGAGGGACCTTTAAGGAAACCCTCCCGCCCTCAAATGGTATACTTATTTTATTCCGCAACATACCAGGTATAATAGCACATTTACACCTCAAGATAAAGCTTACACATTTCATCCTCGTAGGTTTGGTGGACCTGGCTCAAGAGAACCTACGAGGTTGAAATGTTCGTATCAAGATAAAGCTTGAGCCTTTTTTATTTTAGAGGTATAATCGTAGAAAAGGAGGCCCTATGCTTGCCGATATAATAGGTACGTTATGGATAATCCTGGGGGCATTCTGGCTCATCAAACCCACATCGCTTCAGAAGAGGCTCAAAAGAAAAATCAACCGGAAGATCCGCTGGATTGTACTTGGGTTTATCTTGATATTTGCCTTAAGCATACTGGGCGCGGTCCTGAAGGCAGAAGGCCTTCTCCTGAAACTTGCCGGCATAATAGGCATCATCATTGCAATCCGCGCCGTTCTCTTACTCACATCCAAGACCTCCGGAAAACTCCTCGACAAGCTCGCAGACAGGCCCCTCGTGTATTTCAGGATAGGAGGGCTACTCATACTTATTATAGGCATTATACTGGTAGTATCATAATCATGGTTAAAGGTAAAGTTACGAGAAGACAGAAGGATATATCAAGGCTCTTAAGAGAAAAAAGGAGGAAAAAATGGCCGAAGACAAAAAACAAGCCCGGCAGTGGGGCATGGCGTGCCACCTAGCAGCATTAATAGGATTCGTAGGCGTTCCATTCGGGCACGTACTCGGGCCCCTCGTGGTATGGCTGATTAAAAAGGCCGAGGACCCATTCATAGACCAGCAGGGGAAAGAGGCGCTGAACTTCCAGCTTTCCATGACCGTCTATGGCTTAGTGGCAGGGTTGCTTGTATTTATTATAATAGGGTTTCCGCTTTTGATAGGGCTTGCTATTGCAGACGTGGTATTAATAATTGTTGCGGCAGTGAAGATAAGCAATGGCGAGGACTTCAAGTACCCGGCAGTTATAAAGTTCCTAAAGTAGTCTTTTAGAGATCCTGAGCCAGCCGGCTGCCGACAGTATTGAAATCAGCGGCATCACAGGCACGCGGTACCGGCTTGACATAAATATTCCCACTATCAATACCGAGACCACAAGATAGTACAGCACCGTCATCATCAAAAACTTATATTCGATCCTCCCGAGGCCCACAAAACACAGCCCCGCCAGCCAGATCACAAGCCACGGGTACCCGAAAATCTTCGACGCCCGCCTCATATACCATGACCCGAACTGCTTCAGTGTGCCCGGCAGCGTAATAAACCCTGATACAGACCTTAAACTGCGGTTAACATAAAACACAAAAGGGGAAAGCTCTGTCTTCCCTCGGGAGCGCACCCTCTCATATTTATGCAGAAGCCCTGCGCTTGAGAGATTAAGTTCATCAAGTGTAGTAAAGTCAGCCCTGCCGCACCTTACATAATTCCTGTAATGCCACACACCTACACATGAATAAAATATAAGAATGGCCACCAGGGCATGCACTATAGCCTTTTTCATATTAGAGCCAAACATAACATACAAAGCCCCTCCCGCAACACAAACCCCCAGATAAAAACTCACAGGCCTTATATACGTAGCCAGGGCAAGCGTCAACACCGAAAGGCTGAGGAACCTCAGCCTCTTCACCTTCAAGTACTTCAGGAATAAATACATAAACACTGCTATAAACACAGTGTATAGCGCCTCGGTGAGGACCATTATACTCGCAATCGTCACAGGCTGATCAAATAAAAATATAAATGCCGCCAGCAATGCTATTCTTTTATCAATCTCACAGGCAGCCTTGTAAACAATCCATCCGGCAAACGTTATAAGGAGTATCTGTACTATAATTATCCCATTAAAGGAAAGCCCCAGCCCCTTATGCAGGATACCGATAAAAAGGGGATACCCGGGAGTGCGCCTCATCTCATAGTGAACATTCCCATCTTTATCAATAGCCCCGAACACACCTTTTTCAATTATATTTATCCCGGGCTCTACATAGGTGGGGGTATCAGGCATGAACTTGGCCTCTGGCGCATGGTTGGCTGTCCATGCAAATAAGGCAAGCTTAGTGCCTAAGGATAATACTATAATAAGCGCTAATAGCCTCTTTTGTGATGTAAGGTTCATGATAAGCTATATGATAATATAGATTCCCTAATATTCCAAGCGAAAACTTGCCATCCGACCCCTTTCAGTGTATACTTACTATAATAAAGAAGGAGGGGATGACATGAGTGGAAAGCTATTTGTTCAGATCGTAGTATTAATAATCATTGGTGCTGTGGTTCTGGTAGGCGTCAAGATGAACGCAAGGCGCTTCTGCAAGATGTCCAGTAAGTGCCCGGCATGCGCAGCAATGCAAAAATAATCAAGGACTGAAAAGCTACTCTATTTTCTTTCGTACACCACTCTACCTGTTTGTTGTTTGCAGTCACTTTCCAGCCTGGGAATGCCAGGTCAGGCGGCATCAGCCTCTCCTGATAAGGCATCGGTTTCCCAACAAATGCAATTGTCTCCAGATGGTTCTTCTATGATAGCGGTATTTTTTTCTGGGTATTCCGCCCGATTAGGCGGATGATTTTTCTTGTTAGATACTGTCTTTATGATGTATAATATGGTTTACGAGAGGAAGTTGTGGCTTTCAGCCCACGATATACGATAACGGAAAAAATACTCAGTAATCTTACGCTTATTACGGCTGCGCGAGAGATTATTGAACAATCACATATTGTGCCGAAATGGGAAGCAAAGCTGCGTAGACGTGCTCTATTGCATAATACACATTCATCCACGGCCATCGAAGGTAACAAGCTGACTTTGGAGCAGGTAGAAGCGTTGGCCTCTGGCAAAGATGTTATTGCTGCAGATAAAGATAAGCAAGAAGTTTTAAACTATCTCGAGGCAATAGGGAAAATTCCGACCCTTGTGAAAAAAGGCGAGATCAAAACGGAAGATATATTAAACATACACAAAATTCTCACAAAAAAAGTCATGCAGAATGACAGCGATTCAGGCATATTTCGTGATAGGCAAGTTTTTGTCGGTAGACGGATTGTCAACGGCACGGGCCTTAAGACAGAGGTCGAATATATGCCGCCCGATACCGAACAAGTACCTGAGCTCGTAGATAAGTTCGTGGACTGGCTTAATATAGATAAGACATGGGAGATGAATCCGGTATTACTTTCCGATATATCGCACTACGAGATAGCGCGAATACATCCTTTTATCGATGGAAACGGCAGGACAGCAAGATTGCTTGCGATGACTATTCTTTATTTGAGCGGTTTTGATTATCGAAGGATATTTGCCCTCGATGACTATTACGACAGGGATAGAAAAGCGTATTACGCCGCCTTAAAAACAGTCCAGATAAGTGGTGGCGATCTGACTCAATGGCTTGAGTATTTCACGACTGGTGTTGCCGTATCGGTGCAAGAGGCAAGGGATGCTATATTGAAGATGGGTGCCAAGAAACCCAGGGCCGGACTGGAGCAGATTTCACTGACTGCTAGGCAGATGGAGATAGTAGAGTTTATCAACACGCACGGCAAGGTTACAAATAAAGACCTGCAGGAGCTATTT
>CAYVIU010000086.1:0-2069 GCA_964451625.1 uncultured Planctomycetia bacterium
GTATTAATTTTAAAATATTATTTTAATCTTTATTAAAATAATATTTTTTCCTTTGATCATTGATTTAATCCTCTTTCTAATTTTTAAATAATCGGCATCTTCTTGTGTTTAGTATCCCTCCCGTATCCAGCACGTGATAATAACTCCCGAAAAAGCTAAAAGGGTCCCATGTTACAAAATCTGTATATAAGATCCTGCCTGCCTCTTTACCGCCAACAAAGACACTCTTGCCTTTGTATTTATCGTAGACCCTTCGTTTCCTTTTTGCCTCTCTGCCCACCACCCACAGAAACAGCTTAGGCGCATAGACCTCTTTGACATCGACCTCTTTTACATTAAGGAATTGTAATATGCCGGCTCTGTGAGATCCGTCAAGCCGCGCGCCATTAGATGTAACCACTATGGGCTCGCTTTTCGATCTTTGGCTCTTAATATCCCTGTAAAAGTCTATAGCCCTGTTCATCTTAGACAGCACTGTTGCCTCCGCCTTTCCCGCATAGAATTTACTCACATTCATATACAAAGAATTATTGAGATCTTCAGATCTTTCATACCTCTCGAATAGATCCTGGTGTCTTTTGCAGTCATACGCCAAAGAAGCTACAGATTTTTTCTTTATCCTGAATTCACCGCTATTCAGCAAAACTTTTTTGAAATATGAATTCCTTATGCCAAAATAATTCATTTTAATTTTATCGGCTTCAAGATTATCGCCTTCACCCTATCATAACCGAGTTTATACAGACACGCTGCCCTATGCCCTCCATCGCAGATCTCGTAACCGTCTATATCATTTCTATGGCCATAATACCAGCCCAATGGCTTATCCAGTACCGCCAGCAAGTTCTTTGTTTCATAATTATAGCCGCGCTCTTTTATGTCCTTATAGAGATTTAGCATTCTTTCTATCTTATACCTTATCCATCCGTCCGTCCTTACCTGGCTGTCTATCCCCCTGTCCCTGTAAGACTTATGGAGGGCATAATACCTGGTATCTCTCCACAGATCGGTTGCGAGCAGCTTATCTTTGCATCCATCATAAATATCGAGAAGCTCCACATGCATGGAATACTTGAGTAGTGTACTAAACTCCCCATTCTCATCCTTCATTAAACGGGGAAGTACGGGGCACATCTCTTTCTCTTTTGAGTGCTCATTGTGGAGCACACAGACAGGCCACCATGGTATGTGGAGCCTTCCTATGTCGACCCACGCAAAGTTCACTATACGCAATTTTCTCTTCTTGTATTTTTTATTTTTAGCAAACGCCCTATTTAAGTCCATGCAGAATTTTCCTAAAAATGGAATTTCCCATTCTCTGTTTGTGGATTTCCAGAATCTTTTTTCTCCAATTCTTTAAGGTTTCCTTATCAAAGTTCTCTGTCTCGTAGCTTGCTATATCCAAATCCCTTACACCCTTTACGATATCGTAATCTATGCGATACCCCCCAGCCGTAACTAGCCTTTCAAGATCGGTATTGAAGAATGGAAATACGATAAACGCCTGTACGTAATCCGGCGTATGGTCCTTTATAAAATCTGCCGTAAGCAAGAAGTCTTTCTCCGTTTCCCACGGATACCCTATTGTTATATAGGCCTTCGATCTTATTCTCATCTTTCTGCACAAACCAATTGCCTTCGCATTATCTTCTATACTGCTCGATTTACCCATCTTCTTAAGAGATTCGGGAGAACCGCTCTCTATGCCAAAGCTTATCTGCCTGCATCCGGAGCGATACATCAGTCCCAGCATATGCTCATCGACATTCCTGCTTGATGATAGGCACTGCCAATATATCTTTAGATTTTCCTTCAGCAGCGTTTCACAGAAATCGACTATAAAACTCTTTCTCAAGGTGAAGTTATCGTCAAAAAATTTGAATGCTCCGTATCCATACTTCTTCTTAAGCGACTTTATCTCATCTATCACATTCTCAGGACTTCGCTGCCTGAACTTTCCATTTAGCCTGTGATAGCAGAATATGCACCGAAACGGGCATCCTCTGGAAGATATGATATTCGTGGAATAGCAGCCTTCGAACTTGGTATTATATCTATCCATTTCAAAC
>CAYVIU010000086.1:2091-5873 GCA_964451625.1 uncultured Planctomycetia bacterium
ATATGGTCAAGGTCCTCCTCCGGCTCCATATCCGGGTTATTCACAACCTTGCCGTCATCACCTAAAAAAGAGAGGCCCTTTACCTCTTTTATGTCTATGCGGCCTTCTACGTATTCCATAAATTTCAAGATGCATCTTTCCCCTTCGCCTCTGGATACAAAATACTTTTTCTCTTTCAGGAACCAATCCGGAAATAAAGTTGCTTCCGGCCCGCCAAAGATTATATAACGCTTATCCCCTTTCAATAGGCCAGCCAACTCCATGGCATTCCACTTATTTAAAAGATTAGTCGTAATCCCGACTACATCCGGCGCCATTGATATTATCTTCCCAGCCAATTCAGCGCTGGTGTATTCATAGATGTCATTATCTATCACGCGCACGTCATACCCTTCATTCAAAAGCTGACTGGCAAGATAGCCCAGGCCTAACGGTCTTACCGTTGACCTGCCGTGCGTAAAAGATTGTATCAAAACAATTTTCTTTGTCATTTTATCAATTTCGCATAAAGTGTCTTATAATCGCATTCGTTCACTACATCGTTCTTGTCTATCCTAATCCACGAAATATGAAATTTACCGAACATTCTCCTCAATAGTTTTTCATTCCACGCTATTGGGTGAGTAATATTCGTTTGAGATTTTTCTCTTATATGAACGCTTAAGAAAAACTCTCCGCCTTTTCGCAACAACCTATTTATTTCTTTTATTATCCTCTCGGGGTACCTAGTATGATCCATGGCGTTGCAACAGAAGATAATGTCCATAAATCCGGCAGGCAGTTGTGTCTTTTTGCCGTCGAATTTTAATATTCTTTCCTTAGAGAGCCCCATCATATTGTATTCTTCGGAGAGTATGTCTATGGGATAAGCAGATCTGTATCCATCTATAACGGATATGACTCCTCCGAAAGGTCCGCATCCGAAATCGCCTATCTTTTTATCTATAAAATATTCCATTCGCATCCCGAAAGCCTTTATGTATCTCTGGTAAAACTGATAACCTTTTTTTATTCCAGCAGCTTTCCAATATTTAAGCTCTTTTTTACTCGCGTGTAAACGCTCTTTTCTAGCCTTAATAAGATATGGTAGTTGTCCTAGCATATTATTTCACCTTTATAACAGCTATAGATGTGCCGTAAGAGACTTGGCGTCCCTTTTTAAAGTTATATGGAAGTATATCCGTATCGGGCTTAGAGAATATGTCTTTATCCAAAAATTTATAATTTTCGTAATAATTGTTGGTCATAAAATTTAAAGTACGATTTATTGAAAAAAACTTTTTATAAAAGTACTCGGTTTTTAGGCGCGTGGGATTTAGATAGCCCTCCAATATATTTTTATTATAGAACATAGGTATATGTTTTTCACAGTCGTGGATCAATATGCTGTCTATATTATAGCCTTCATCAATTTTGGCTTTCAAAAGAAACAGAAGCTCGTCAAAATCCCTGCTGCTGCCTTTTGGGCCATCGATAAACACGGATATCTTGTCCTTCACCCTCAAGGGTTTAAACTTATCCTTCAAGATCTTTTGGCTCTCGCCCTCAATAATCTCTACGAAAGGATAATCCAACAGGCGCTTTCTGGCAAAGGCCAGGCAATTATCTCTATTTACGGATATAGTAATAAGCCTCCCTTTCCCGTTCCTCTTAAGCGCCTCTGCTATAAAAAGAGAGCTATACCCTTTATATGTGCCGCTTTCGATAACTACATCCGGAGCTTCTTTTCTCAAAAGGCTATATAAAAACAGGGCCTCTGTATTCAATATGCCGTGCTGAGTATACCTTCTGTTGTCAAATACAGGCTTCAATTCATTTAAGTAGCTGTCCCTTATAATGTCATCTTCCCACATCGGGCTTTCTTTCATGGATTTTTTATGCAGATAAAATGTCTTTGATATCTTATATTTTATTTTAGTGAAGATATTTTTGTCGATCTTGTTATAGTACTTAACTACATTTTGCTCTATATAGGAGACAGCGGCGCTCTTCAGCCTTTTAAAGCAATCTTTTATCATCTTACTTAAAAGTAAGAACGCGATCTTGTTGTCCCTGCCGATATAGATATAAAAATTGAACATCTTTACATAGTGACTTATTTCTATCCTGCTCAAGCGCCACGGATTGACTTTTAGTATACTCTCGGTAAAATAACTGTCGGCGCGATTCTTATCTACGAGCCCCTTATCAATACAACAATCTCCTAAAATGGTATTTTTATAAGGATAGAACACTGTCAGCTGCGTTTTATCCGGGCCAATCCTTCTGTTCAGAGTTATGGTTTTCCATACATCGCGCCTTGTCTCATTTGGCGAGCCTATCATGTTGAAGGTATGGAGCCTAAGGCCTAACGATTTTACCATCTGCGCAGTCTCCACGATCTTGTCTTGAGCTATGAACCTGCCCAATATCCTCTGTCTCAGGTTTTCACTGCCAGATTCTATACCGATCTTTATAAGCGTACACCCTATATTTTTGATGGCCTTTAGCATCTGTCTATCGGCAGTGCCCACCCTTACGTTCACCTCAAAGGTCTTCTGCTTCATCTTATCGGGATATAGGCTGCAGAACTCAAGCAGCCATTTCTTGTTGAGGGTGAATATATCATCATCCACAACATAATGGTCGAAATCGTAAAGGTCCGAAAAATACAGGAGTTCATCCACCACTCTTTTAGGGGACTTATAGCGTACATACCTCTCTTTCTCCGGAAAGAGTTCTTTTAATTTGTGGTTACAACAATAGGTGCAGTTGAACGGGCATCCGCGATTGAAAAAAAATCTCATAGGAAAGTTGATTTTACCGGGTTTCTTAAAATTAGGGAATATTGAATAGTCCGGATATGGCAACGAATCGAGATCTTCCACATAATATGTCACAACATTATTATTAATGCCTTGTTCCGTTCTCAAGGTCATATTCGGTATATCGCGCGGCTCCTCTCCCGCTTTTAAACTGTTTATATATTGAAGCAAGGGTATCTCTCCTTCACCCCTGCACACCGCATCGAGCCCGCTGAGTTCATTCATCACGTTTTCATTCAGCGTTGGGTGAACACCGCCGGCTATTACCTTTATATTGTTAAATTTCTCGCAGATAAAAGGTGTTATCTTTTTTACATAATGATACTGGTGGGAATTTGTGGATATGGCTATAACATCCGGACGGTATGTTTCAATAAAGTCGCTTATATAATCATAATCCATGGTGTTTACGCTCAAGAAGGAAGTATCGTGCCCATCTCTTTTCAGCACGGCAGATAGGCTTGCTATCCCGGGGTGGTATTTCGCCTTTGAATTAAATGTAGCCATTAAAAATAAGACTCTCATAATACCTTCCTTAAATCTCTGATCTTGGATGTTTTCCTTATATAATTCAATACTTCTTCCTTGCACTGGGCTATTGTTTTTCTCTCGGTATCCAAAAGCACATAATCTTCTATCGGGTTTTCATAAAGACTGTATATCTCTTCTGGAAATACTTTTGAGTCCTGTACGGATAAAGCATCGCTGTATCTCCTCCTGCATATTTCCAACGAAGATTTTGTGTAAATCTCTATAAAATTACTGCATATTCTTTTGACAAATTCCCTGCCTTCAATGTAAGGCGAGACAAACGAAGCCACTACCACAATACCGTTTTTTTCCAGTGTAGCCGCCAGATGCCCTACTCGTTTGATGTGAGAGTTCACCTCTTCCTTAGAAAAGCCCACTTCCGGAAAAAGAGACCTTACATTTGCGCTGTCCAGCCTTTCCGCCTTAATACCTTTTTTTCTTAAAGAA
>CAYVIU010000087.1:0-5774 GCA_964451625.1 uncultured Planctomycetia bacterium
TGTCAAATCTATCCAATTCGAAGAGAGTTATAAAATTCCTGTATCCCATCGCCGCCGGTGAGGTGCGGGGTGGTAATTTGGGTTTTTTATGGAGATTAGGATGAGTATAATGATCGGCATCGCCTACCATGCCTGTAAATATAGCTTTAAAACCATGTTTCACAAGACATTTTTTTACGCCGTACTCTAAAGCTTTCCGAATTTTTATATAATGTTTAATATGATATTTACAGTCCTTTATCTTTATCTCTCCCATGTAGAATCTTACTATCTCTGAGAGGCTTATTTCCCTAAACCCCTGAGGGTTTTGGAGAAATTCTATTAAATCTCTCCTTACTTTTGTTAAGGCAGCCTCGACCAACCTTTGCCCTTTTGGCGTCAATTCTGTCATTGGATCATCCAATACTTCTTCTATATTTGCGAGTAATGATGAAGACCTATCTTTGGGTAGAAATGGTTTAAGCTTGACAAGTCTCACTTTATCCTTAAGCGCAATCAAAATCAGGCATAGTTGCTTTATTTTTCTGTTTACGTTTGTGTAGCGTATTCCTAATTCCGCAGCCGCTTCTGCCTTGGTGAGTGTATTTTCTAAAACTTCTATTAGGTTGTCTGCCCATTCAGGGCGTGCGGCGGGTGAAGTGCTGAGGGCATAGTTATTGGTGAGATTCCCAGCTTGCCCCGCACCAGAGGCACGCAGTGCCGGCTGGTATGGGGTTGGCGCTGCGTGTGCTTTTAGAAATGCGGTTTCAAAAGTTATTCGGTCTTCTGTTGCGCCTATTTCTACTTCTAAGAGACGTACTTCTCTCAGGCTGTCTATAGCATAGCCTATATCACTAAAGACAGTATTAAATATAAAGCTTACTAGTATAAGTAGTGTAAGTGTTTTCTTTAGCATAGGTTAAACTTGAGATTGCTTCGTCGGCCCTTCCCTCCGGGCCTACGGCCCGTAGGGCCGGAGGCTGGGCCTCCTCGCAATGACGTGTTCTTATAGCACATATTAAATCCTATAAGTATATCATATAATTACCATAATGCAAGGAAATATAACAAGCTTTTTAAATGTTTTACGATATTTTGTACGTAACTTGTTATGGGATAATGGGTTAAGTGAGGAAATGTATCGAAGCGAAGCTTCGGTGCTAGGTAGGCGATGCTATGCTATGGATGAGGCGACCCATTGATAAAATCTGGCCGCGGTTTTGGCTATTTCTTCTGCCTCGGCTTGACGGATACTGCGTCTTTCGTACTGGATGAGATTTTTCTTGGCTATGATTCTCTTTAATAAGTTGCTTTTTTCTTTGGCATCCTGCAGAGTGAGAGACCTTACCAGGTCACATACGTCAAAATGATCCTGAGATATGGATCTGATCCCCTTTTCATATACACAGATAGCATCGGCAGATGAAATGGCGCACTGGACTGCTAGAGTGCCTACAGAGTTATAGTTTTTGTCTTGTAGGGCAGATAGCATTTGAAGATAGTTGTCTTCAGCCTTTTTCAAATAGTCTTCGGAGGCTGATTTTTCTTCTTGTTTAATTTTTATTTTTCTTGGCGCCATATTATTTTAATTCCAGGAGATCAAGACCATAAATGATAGAGTATGATTTTATTAATGTCGAAACCGGAGGCAGATTTTTTTTAAATAAACGCATAAATTCTTCCTTTGTTTTTATATAAGAATCCAAATGGATACCGAAATAATCGTGAAATTTACCTGAAATTTCGTCTATAAATATTTTTTCTATTCTCTGCTTACCGGTTTTATTTTTAACTATTATGGCTATATCTATGTCGCTCTTGTCATCGGTATTGTCTTTTTGCATGCTTCCATAGAGGATCAATGAAACAATATCATTTTTTATCTTTTTATCTTTGATCCGTTTTTTTAGAAATTCAACAATGTCTTTTTTAAGCGAACCCTCCCCCTTGAAGGCAGGTAAAAGGACTTGCTTAACAATCCTATTCTCTCTATTGAGTCTGTATATATGTCCCCTTCCCAGGATGTCGCGTTTTAGTATATCCTGATTATAGAGCTCTTTAAGCGCTGCATGGGCTGCGGGGGGCGAAAGCCTAATCAGCCTTGCTATCTGGCGCCCTGAAGCCATAAAGTCCCTGCTTCTTGAGGTAAAAATCCGTATGATTTTGACCTTTGAGCTTGTGCTCAAGATGTTGTCCAATGCCTTTTCCATGTCCATATGCTTGTTAACCTCACTTTACATATGTAAAGTATACCTTACATATTATGATTTGTCAAGCGGTAAGGTGTGGAGCGGGCGATGAGAATCGAACTCACGTATCTAGCTTGGGAAGCTAGTGTTCTACCATTGAACTACGCCCGCATATATTGAATTACGCTTGCATGTTTAAAACTTGGTGAGTTTTTGGAATTCCCGGTAGCGTTTATCTATGTCGCGGCGGTTGAGGGATAAAAGGCGTTCAGGGCCGAAGCTTTCGACATTATAGCTTGCGATAACACTGCCGTAGACTACGGCCTTCCGGATTCTATATACATCAATTTTGGTGAATTGGGATAGGTAGCCCATGAACCCGCCTGCGAATGAGTCCCCTGCGCCTGTTGGGTCAAAGATTGTCTCAAGCGGATAGCCCGGCACAACGAAGAATTTGTTTCCCGAGAAAAACAGGACGCCGTGCTCCCCTTTCTTTACTACGGCTATTCGGGGGCCGCATGAGGTTACGAACCTTGCCGCCTTTACAAGGTTTGCCTCGCCTGATAATTCCCTTGCCTCTCCCTCGTTTATTACGAAGATATCCACTTTTTTTAATAATTTTAAGAGGCTGTTCTTTTTGTTTTCTATCCAATAGTTCATGGAGTCGCATGCCACAAGCTTCGGGGAGCGGAGTTTTTTGAGCACATACATCTGGAGGTCCGGGTCTATGTTCGCGAGGAAGACGTGTTTTGCCTTTTTATATGAGGCAGGAATCTCCGGGGAAAAGCTCTCGAATACGTTTAGTTTTGTGTAGATAGTGTGGGCCGTGTTCATGTCGTATTCGTATTTCCCCTTCCATCGGAAGGTCTGGCCCTTTTCTATTTTGAGGCCGGCCGTGTCTATTCCTTTTGACTCTAATAATTTTATGTGTTCTTTCGGGAAGTCTTCGCCCACGACTGCGACAAGATTGAGTTTTGTGAAAAAGCTTGCGGCAATGGAAAAATATGTTGCCGAGCCGCCGAGCACTTCGTCTTTTTTTCCGAAAGGTGTCTCCACCGAATCAAACGCTACAGAACCTACGACAAGTAAACTCATTTTGCAAATACTCCCCGGGTTATTTTTAACGGGCAATATTCATCGCACATGGAACACACATCCTGCGACAGGGGCATGGAATCCCTGCGCATCTTTTTTGGTTTATCTTTGTCTATTGCAAGGGAGAATTGCTTGTCCCAGTTTCTTTCTCTTCTCGCCTTGGAAATGCGAATGTCTTTTTCTTTTGCGCCTTTTACGCCTTTTGCAATGTCTGCGGCGTGCGCTGCGATGCGTGATGCGATAACGCCTTCTTCAACATCTTTTAGTGTCGGGAGCCTCAAGTGCTCAGACGGCGTTACGTAACATAAAAAGTCTGCGCCGTAGCTCGCTGCTATTGCCCCGCCGATTGCGCTTGTTATGTGGTCATAGCCGGGGGCAATGTCTGTTACTATCGGGCCCAGCACGTAAAACGGCGCGCCGTTACACAGGGATTTTTCCATTGCAATGTTGGATTCAATCTGATTTATGGGGACATGGCCGGGCCCTTCTATCATTACCTGTACCCCGGCCTCGAAGGCCTGTTTTTGCAACCTGCCTAATGTTATGAGCTCTTGTATCTGCGGCTGGTCAGAGGCATCGGCTATTGCGCCAGGCCTCATGCCGTCGCCAAGGCTTAAGGCAACATCATATTTTTTTGCTATCTCAAGGACCTTATCAAAGTGTTCGTAAAAAGGATTTTCCCTGCCGTTTTTCTCCATCCACTCTATCAGTATTGCACCGCCCCTGCTTACGACATCGAGTATCCTTGAGCCGTTTTTCAGGTAAGAGATGACCTGGCGGGTTACGCCTGAATGTATTGTGAAAAAATCCACTCCCATCCTGGCCTGTTCTTCCAGGACGGAGAACATATCGTGCACCTTCATTCTCCAGGCTGCGCCGTCTTTTTTTTGGGCGATGGAGGCGGCTTCATAGATCGGGACAGTTCCGATGGGCACGCACGAGGCCTCCAAAATTTCCTTCAGGTTGCCATGTATATCCCCACCGCAGGAAAGGTCCATTACGGCATCTGCGCCCATACGGATGCACGAAGCAAGTTTTTTTAGTTCCTGTTCTGTAGAGGAGGATTTTATGGATACACCTATGTTGGCGTTTACTTTTGTCTTGAGGCCCTCCCCTATTGCGCACCAGCGCGGGATTGTTCTTTTATTATTGGCAGGGATTACGCATACACCCCTGGCTACTTTATTCCTGATGTCGACAGGGTCTATTGTTTCATATGCGGCGACTTTCCGCATCTGCGTCGTTATTACATTATTCCGCGCATACTCTAACTGCGTCATGCTCTCCATCCAGTATATCTTTTAATTGACGGGAAACTTCTCTGGGTTTATCAGAACAAATTATAGCGCTTGCGACAGCTATGCAGCTTGCCCCGCGCCCGAGAATTGAACCCACGTTTGTTTTATTGATGCCGCCTATGGAAACAAATGGTATGAGTACACTCTTTTTTACATTGCCTATAACTTCCAGTCCGATTGGCTCGAGATCCGGCTTGGTGGTGGTTTTGAATATGGGGCCGATACCTATGTAGTCTACGCCTTCGGCTTCAGCTTTTTTGGCCTGCTCTAGCGAATGACAGGATTTTCCTATTATTTTGGATTTGCCCAATACTGTCCTTGCCACGTCAACTGTTGTGTCAAGTTGGCCCAGGTGTACACCGTCGGCATCAGCATTCTTTGCGATCTCCACGCGGTCATTGATGATAAAACTGACCCCGGAGTCTTTGGTAAGCCTGCGGATTGTCTTTGCATCCTTCAGGAGGCCTGCATCACACGAGGTCTTGTCGCGGAGCTGAATTGCATCTGCACCGCCTGCAATGATCTCTTTGGCCAGTTCTTTCAGGTCCTTGCCTCTGGCCAGGGGCCTATCTAATATTACGTAGAGTTTCCAGTTTATCAACGGATTCCTTCTCCAGGTTATATAGCTTGAATCTTATCTCTTTAAACCTGCGGGCGCGGGTTTTATCAAAAAGCTTGAAGAATTCCTCGAGGGCCCGGACAGCCTCTTTTGAGCGTTCCAGGTTTGCCTCGAAAATGTCTTTTGCGTCTTTTCTTTTAAATTCACTGCCCGCGTTCTTTTTTCCGACGTCGGAGGATGTGTTTCGGGCCTCCAGGAATTTTCTTTTAAGGTTTGAGCTCCTGACAATGCCTTCCACCTCGTGCCGTAAGAGTTTCAGATGGCGGGTAAAGTTTTTGTCTTCGAGAAGGAACCTTGTGATTTCCTCGCAGACCCTCAAGCCTTCGCGGGAACGGTTAAAATTTGCATCTATAGTCCTGAGGATTTGTTTATCCATTTTTTTTATTCCGCATCTTTTCTATAATATCGGTTGTGGAGAAGCCTTTGACGTATGGTATGGTTTCCACACGGCCGCCGTAGGTTTCTACAACGGTTTTTCCCACTACCTCTTCCGGTTTCCAGTCGCCGCCTTTTACAAGAATGTCAGGTTTAAGTTCTTTTATTATATTAAGCGGGGTGTCTTCATTGAAAGAAGTTGCAAAATCAACCTGGCCC
>CAYVIU010000088.1:0-5760 GCA_964451625.1 uncultured Planctomycetia bacterium
AGCATTCGATCAATTCTACATAGCATATCTTAGCCTGCTGGCCGCCTTAAGCGAAGCAAACGACCACACTCGCTCTTCACCGGTGGAAGGAGGGGATGAATTAGGAAGGCTTATAGCTGCAAACTTGCAGAAGTTAGAGAAAATAGAAACCTCCAGAAGAAATTTCCTTAAGGCCCTTGGGACAGCTGCTACATTTCCGGGCAAAGCCGCTGTTTCCCCGGCTGTTATAGGCACGCCGGATATGGCTAAGTTGGCCAAATATATTGAATTAGCCACTCCTATTTTTGACTATACATTTGGGACGGCAATATTGGCAGAACATGTTAAGGGGGCTGTTACCGAAGACCTCCAAACCTGTAGAGATCTGGGTACTCTTACAGATACGAGCGAACTTGTTAAACTATTACTCTCTGACAAAAAAAATCTTTCAACTCACATGAGCCAATTCGACAGGAACATCGATATGCTGAAAAGTTTCTTAGTGGGTGATGCAAACGAGAATGAACGCAAAAAGGTAGAAAGGGTAACCGGAAGCTTGAAACATAATTGCGCGTTAGAGTATGCCATGGCTGAACAAAGAGAAGGCCGCCCTATAAAAGGCGGCATAGAAGACATTATAAAAAAGTTTGACGAAACATTTTCAAGAGATCTTCAGATAAAGGCCCAGCTTATAATGCTCCAAAGGGACAAAAATATGATAGAAGAAATGATCGGTGAAGTTGTCGGCCCTACAATCAATGCCCTGAGGGCTTTTATGGGTAGAATGAAGCGCAGCAAGGCAAGGCAATTGGCTCGGGATAAGGCACAAGAAGAAAAAGAAATTGCAGGAAAGGAAATGGAAGCTGAGGAACCGGCAACAGAAGAACCGAAGCCAGAAAAGATGCCGGCTTTGCGCGAAGAACTTCTCGAGGAATATACGCATTTTACAACACTTGAGCAGGCGAAGCTTATTTTTGAGTATGGATTCTATGGGAGGATAAGGAGGTCCGGAGCCAATTTTTCTATTGGTACCGGTTCTCTTAAAACTAACGGGCGTTCCTGGAAGGATGGGATAGAGGAAGATGGAGGTATACCAGTAATAATTGTGTTTAATGCCCCAAGATCTCTTTTTGAAAAAGTACGATGGATAAAAGATAAAACACCGCGCTGGGCATGTCTCTCTGACGAGGCTAAGGTAGATAAGATCCCAGACGAACTATTAGGAGAGTTAAGAAAAATAAAGGCCACAGGCATGGGGCTTTGTGATGTTGCCCGGAGCCTTGAAGGAGACTCTGCTAATGATAGATTGGGGCACATTCCAGCAAGATTTGTTGATCTCGAAGCAACTATTGCAAGAAACAAACAGTTTTTCGGCGATTCATTTGAAGACTCAGAATTTGCAGGATACCTTTCTCAAAAACAGCTCCCCTCAGCCACAGAACCTGATTCAAATAGAGAAGCCCACTCCTCACCTATGACGGCGGAGTTGCAGGCAAAAGTGGAAGCGGCTGCCGCCAGCCTTGAAAAGGCATCCAAGCTGATACTCGATTTGTTTGGAAATGATAGAACGCAAATACCGAGATATATTGAAAATACCATATTCGAGGTAGGGGAGCTTCTCGAATTGTTATACAACACAGCACAAATGGTCTCCAGGCCCGGCAAGGAACTTACTTTGTTTAGTCGTACAGAGCTTTGTGAAGATATTGATGGCCGGTTAACGGAATTGGAGGCATTATCTGATTTAATGGAAGAGGACGGCGATGTTGAACCCGGAGTACGTACGGTTTTAATGGACTCCAACGGCCCCCTCCAGGAGCTTATAGAAGATTTAGAAGCCCTGCATGAATATCTTTGGCCGGTTGTAAACTCTGAAACTGATCCGGAACAAGATACCGATATTGATCGCTCCTCACCCGCCACAGAACCTCTACCACAGCCCATCGTGCCGCAGATGGAAGATGTCGGCATAGCCGTAACCCACCATAGCCGCGTTGTTCCCGGAGCATAAACGAGAATATTTGACCCCAATAGTATTTATGGTATAATAAGACGCTATGAATATACATATAATAAAGGAAAAGGCTACAGAAATACAAGTCAAGGAAATGCTCAAGGCCCTTGATTCTTATATTAAATTAGCTGTTGATATAAAGAGGAAAGTCATAGCCGGTGGAGGCATACTCCATGCTGATTGCGAAGCTGTATTGCTTGATGACGGCAGCAAGCAAGAAAATATATGGGGTGCTGACTGGATTCCCGATTCAAAAGAGGTACAGTTTGAAGCATTAATAAATATTCGCCCGAGGCAGAACAACCGTTCAATGATTATAAAGGATAAAAATATACAGCTTAGTATAGAAAAAATAATAAGGCAAAAATTCGAATAATGAAAAATCTCAGTATTATCAAGGCTCGGTTTCTTAAGGATCCATTTAAAATAAAGATGGGCAATTTGGCGGCAGACCTGGCGCGCCTGTCAAGTTTTTCTGAAAATATCAAGAATAAAAAAACAATAGAAAGCATCTTAGAAGAAAGCAAATTTTTTATTGAATGGCTTACCCCTGAAGCCCCACTCGAAATTCAGACACTGCTATCTCAAATACAGCTTAAATTGGCATTATGGCATCTCAGTTTTCTTCAAAAGAAGGAAACTTACATAGAAATAAAAGAATTAAGAGAAAAAACAAAAAACTGGAGCATGGACTTATTAAAGATGTCCGGTTTTTTAACTTAACAGAAGGAGAGCCAACAGTGAGAAAATTGCTTTATATCGTTTTAGATGGGCTTGGGGACAGGCCTATTAAGGAATTGGGCGGGAAGACACCGCTTGAAGCGGCCAGGACGCCTAATATGGACTCACTTGCCAAGAAGGGCAAGCAAGGCATAGTGTATACAGTAGGAAAAGGCATTGCACCCGAGTCTGACATAGCTGTTATAAGTATACTTGGCTATGATGCGCACAAGAGCTACACCGGAAGAGGCCCGCTTGAGAGTTTTGCAGAGCAGTTGGATATCAAAGACGGTGACCTTGCATACCGTGTTAACTTTGCCACAAAAGATAAAGGCTCAGATAAGATCATAGACCGCCGCGTAGGACGCAATCTCTCAACAGAAGAGGCCACCGCTTTATCAAAAGAGCTGAACGATAAGGTAAAGCTTGATGGCGCGACATTCACATTCAGGAACACCATAGGCCACAGAGGTATTCTCGTGATACGTAAAGATGGCAAGCTGAGTGCGGATGTATCCAACACAGACCCTGCATATGAAAAGCACGGCTATTTCGGTGTTGCAAAGCCTACATTTGAGAAAATAGCACTTAAATGCGTGCCTGTAAAAGATACCCCTGAGGCAAAGCTCGGCGCAGAGCTCACAAACCAGTTTGTTGAGAGAAGCACAGAAGTACTGAACAATTCTGAAATAAACAAGAAAAGGATCTCCGAAGGAAAACTCCCCGGAAACCTTATCCTCTGCCGTGACGCAGGAGACGGCCTGCCAAAGTTTGAAAAACTAAGTGAAATGTATAAAATGAAATTCGGATGTTTTGTTGAGATGCCGGTAGAGAAGGGTATTGCACTCCTTACAGGAATGGACGTAGTAGATGTCCCTCTTCCAACCGGGAATGATTCGAAAGACTATCCATTAAGGGCTGATAAAACAATCGAAGCATCAAAAAAGTATGACAGCCTCTATATCCATATCAAAGGCCCTGATGAACCAGCCCATGATGGTAATTATAAGAAAAAACTCTCCTCTATTGAGGGAATAGATAAGTTCTACTTCGGGAATCTCCTTCCCAAGATAGACCTGAAAGATTATGTTATTGCGATTACAGCTGACCACTCAACCCCTTGTGAACTAAAGGCGCATTCAGATGACCCTGTACCGCTTTTAATAACGGGCGGCGCAATAAAATCTGACGGCCTTGATTCTTTCAGTGAAACAAATGCAAAGAAGGGAAGTCTGGGAGAGTTAAACGGCCCAGAGATACTACCATTATTCATTAAAAATCTCTAAACCATGAAAATAGGAATAATAGGCCTTCCAGGAAGTGGTAAGTCCACCGTATTCGAAGCCGTAACAGGTATTCCAAAAGAAAAACTTCAACATGAAGTAGGTAAGCCCCACATCGGTGTGGTTTCAGTAGCGGATGAGAGGCTTGATTTTCTCGTCGAGGTCTTTAAGCCTAAGAAGGTCACGCATGTTGAAATTGTATTTGAGGACATGCCAGGTTATAAAGTGAAACAGATAAAAGAGGTGGATGCGCTTTTGTGTATATTAGGCATATTCAGCGGGACCAATCCCGTGAAAGACTTAGACGGCATAGAAAGTGATATTATCCTTACCGACCTTGAGGCCATTCAAAAACGCCTGCCTATCCTCGAGAAGGAAGCCAGTTCAGGAAAGGCCGAACTGAAGAAGGAAAAAGAAACCCTTTTAAAATGTAAAGATCATCTCGAGAAAGAAAAACCATTAAGTGAACTTGAATTGGACAAAAATGAAGCAAAACTGATCCGCGGGTATCAATTCCTGAGCCAGAGGCCGGTACTTGTGGTAGCGAATGTTTCAGAAGAGGATATGAAAAAACCTCTTTCAAAAGAGCTCGAGGACTATGTTTCCAAGAAAGGTATCAGGATCGTGAAGTTCTGCGCGCAGGTAGAGGAAGAAATATCCGAACTCAAAGAAGAGGAAAAAGCCGATTTCTTAAAAGAGATGGGCATAGATAAATCGGCCAGGGATAAGATTATAAAGGCAAGCTTTGAACTTCTTGATTTAATAAGCTTTTTTACCATAAAAGGCCCCCAGACACGTGCGTGGGCCATAAAAAAAGGTACAACAGCCCTCCTTGCAGCAGGAAAGATCCACTCTGATATACAGAGAGGATTTATCAAGGCAGAAAGTATAAACTTTGCCAAGTTTAAGGAATGCGGCTCAATGCAGGAAGCAAAGGCAAAGGGCGAGTTAAAATTAGAAGGGAAAGAGTATATAGTGAAAGATGGAGATATAATAAACTTTAGGTTTAATGTATAACACATAGCTATCAGCTTTCAGTCTTCAGCTATCAGCTGACGGCTGGCAACCAAAAAAACCAGGAGGTACCATGTTGAAAGTAAAAAGAGCGCTTATAAGTGTATCAGACAAGACAGGATTGGAGGAACTTGCAAAAGGACTGGCCAAATATGGCGTTGAGATACTATCCACCGGAGGCACAGCCAAGAAGATAGCCTCACTTGGCATAAAGGTGCGGGATGTCTCGGACTACACTGGTTTTCCTGAAATGCTCGACGGCAGGGTGAAGACACTGCATCCCAAGGTGCATGGCGCGCTCCTGGCCCTGAGAAGCAACAAAGAGCATATGGATACAGTGAAAAAGCACAGCATAGAGCTTATAGACATGGTGGTTGTAAATCTATATCCATTTGAAAAAGTCACAGCAAACCCAAATGTAAAGCTTGAAGAGGCGATTGAGAACATTGATATAGGCGGGCCATCCATGCTGAGGAGTGCGGCCAAGAATGCAAAGAGCGTGGCGGTTGTATGCGATGCCAAGTGGTATTCCCAGATATTGAATGAACTTAACAAAAATAACGGTGCCATAGGGGACAAGCTCTTGGAAAGCTTAAGAAACGATGTCTTTAAAAGAACAGCCGAATATGACGCCGGTATCTATAGTTTTTTGAGCAAAGGAAAGGGTTATCAAGTCAGTGTTGCAAAAGTTCAGGACCTCCGATACGGAGAGAACCCTCACCAGAAGGCAGCCTTCTACGTAGATGAATC
>CAYVIU010000089.1:0-5726 GCA_964451625.1 uncultured Planctomycetia bacterium
AAAACGGCTTTGATGCCTTCAGCACAACGCTTCTTGTGAGCCCGTATCAGGACCAGGGCAATCTTAAAAGGATCGGACAGGATATTTCCCGTAAAACCGGCATAGAATTTCTTTACAGGGATTTTCGGGATGGTTTTCGTGCCTCGCAGGACGAGGCCCGCGGGTCAAAACTTTACAGGCAGAAATATTGCGGATGCATTTACAGCGAAAAGGAAAGATTTGAGAAAAAAACCAAGTAAGAGAAAAATATTACTAACGATATTTGTTTTCTTTATCGCCTTTTTTTTATCTACAGACAGGGTGATCTACATACACAACCTTCAGGCATCCACGCCCAATATCGTACGCGTGGCTGTGGCAAAAGGGGAAAAACAGGTATCCCTTCAGATAAAAGGCCCATACCAGATTTTTGCATTACCGGGCAATGAGCTGATTGAAAACGGCAAATATTTAACATACTCCGTAGTCTCGCCTCTTGCCAGCGGGATAAAAATAGCCGAAAAGGATTTTGGAATATACGGCGTGAGGATTGTCCCAAAAAGAGATTCGGCCATATACCTTAACCGGCGGAGCCTGCGCGGGATTATCGACCTGATCCGCACCGAAGATATGAGGCTCCTGGCAGTGAACCACATAGATGTGGAAGATTACCTGAGAGGAGTCTTATATAATGAGGTATCGCACTGGTGGCCGATTGAATCCCTGAAGGCCCAGGCAATAGCCGCAAGGACATACGCCCTTTATCAGAAAAAGGTAAGTGCCGCCAGGGATTACGATCTCACCAGCGGCGTTTCTTCCCAGGTCTACGGCGGAAAGTTTTCGGAAAAGTGGAGGACAGACCGTGCCGTGAGATTGACTAAAAACAAGGTCCTTACCTACAAATGGAAAATTTTCCCCACATACTACCATGCCACATGCAGCGGCCATACGGAAGATGCCTCAAATCTATGGAACGTGGATATGGAGCCGCTTAAAGGCACAAAATGCCATTTCTGCAAGGTCTCTCCGCACTATCGCTGGAAAAAAGAGATCCTGCTTTCTGAGATTGAGGCAAAGCTGAGGAAGGCCGGCTACAATATAGGTAAAATAAATTCTATAACTCCCGGTGAAAGGTTTGTTTCCGGCCGCATAAAGGATATAGAACTGGTATCCCCGACGGCCTTGTTGACTATTCCCGCCAAGCTCTTTCGAAGCATCCTGGGAAATAATTTTATCAGAAGCACCAATTTTAAAATACGCATTAAAAAGCCAAAGGCCTTTTTCGAAGGCCTCGGCTGGGGCCATGGCGTGGGCATGTGCCAGTGGGGCGCCTACAGCATGGCGAAACGCCATTTTAAGGCAATAGAGATACTGCGCTTTTATTATCCCGGTTCGAAAATCAGAAAATTCGGAGGTGCGTTATGATGGAAAATATGAAAAAAGACGCAATGAGCGATTTTTACGTAAGGGACGAACTCATCCCTTTTTTGCAGCGCGCCATATATGAGGCCAAACAGAATAACAAAAAATTTACTGTCGTTGTTTTTGACCTGGATAATTTTAAGAAGATCAATGACAGATACGGCCACCTTTACGGAGACAAGGTCCTCAAGAGTGTATTCAGTACTTTAAAATTATCCCTGAAAGGCCAGGCATACCCTTTCCGCTATGGCGGGGATGAAATCGTTGTGATCTTTCTCGATAAAACCTCCAAGGATGTTTTTCCTCTGGTAAAACAATGCCAGAGGATGCTGTCGGCCCATCCGATAATAATTGAAAGAAAATCCCTTAAAATGAGGATAAGCTGCGGTATCGCCGACTACGGCCCTGACGGAGAGACCATAGACGGCCTGATAAAGGCGGCCGACGATGCAGTATATCTCTCAAAGGCCTATGGCGGCAACCTCATCACCCGGGCAGGGAGGCTTGGGTATATAAAAATACGGAACTTTATTTTATTCATGTGTGCGGTCTTAATGTTATGGAGCGGGGTATTTTTATCAAACCAGTTCCTTTTTAAGGATTTTATCAGGGTTGCCGTGGATCAGATAAAAAATATCCGTTTTATCATAAAGGCCCAGGATACAATAGTGCTGACTGACGGATCTACGATTAAAGGTAAGGTTCTCGATAACTCCGGGAGCAAGGTACTAATCAGTTTAGATTTAATCAAGGGCGATGCCAAATTTACCCTGAATAAATCTGAAATCATAGAGATAAAATATGCGCCTAGTTCGCGTTTTAATAAATGAAGCTTAAAGAATTTGATTACAGCCTGCCCAAGGGGCTCATTGCCCAACACCCTCCCCAAAAGCGCGGTGAATCGCGCATGATGGTCCTGGATAGAAAGAGAAAGGCAATCAACCACCGGAATTTCAGCGATATAACAGATCATTTGGAAAGGGGTGACTGCCTGGTTTTAAACAATACAAAGGTGATCCGGGCCAGGCTCTTCGGAAAAAGGAGGACAGGCGGAAAAGTTGAAATCTTTATATTGCACGCCGGAGAAAACCCTGTCACAGCCCTTGTCCGCCCGTCAGTCCGCATAAAAGAGGGGGAGGTCATTACCCTTGAATCCGGAGACTGGGCCAGGGTATTGGGGAGGGCGGATGTCGGCAGGTTCATTGAGTTTGACAAGCCTCTCGACGGCATTTTGGAGCGTTCGGGGCACGTCCCCCTGCCGCCGTACATTACAAGGCCGGACGAAGCTTACGATAAGGAAAGATACCAGACAGTTTATGCGCAACACGAAGGCGCAACCGCCTCTCCCACGGCAGGCCTCCACTTTACGGATGAGGCCTTCCGGAAGCTTGAAGAAAAAGGTGTTGAAACAGCCTATGTCACACTCCACGTAAGCTACGGGACATTTGCCCCCGTACTGGAAGAAGATGTAGAAAGACACAAAATGCACAGGGAGTATTTCGAATTGCCTGAAAGTGCAGTGAATAAAATCAAAAATGCAAAACAAAACGGGAAAAAGGTTATAGCAGTAGGGACTACAACAATAAGGGTCCTGGAGTCTAACGCCGATAAACTCACAACCCAAGACCCACAACCCATAACCCATAACGGTTGGACCAATCTCTTTATATATCCCGGATACAAGTTTAAGGTTGCAGACATGCTTTTAACTAATTTCCATCTTCCGAAATCCACTCTCCTCATGCTCGTAAGCGCATTTGCCGGAAGGGATTTAATATTCGAGGCGTACGACGAAGCCATAAGAAAGAAATACCGCTTCTTCTCTTATGGGGATTGTATGTTGATTAAATGAGGTGGCCGAGCAGCCCTGTTGCTCTCAGCCCCTCAAAAATTTCTAAGGGGAAACGAAATGAGTTTTAAACTGATAAAGAAAGATGGGAAGGCGAGGCTGGGGAGGCTTACCACGCCGCACGGCGTGATTGAGACACCTGTATTTATGCCCGTCGGCACACAGGCCACAGTCAAGGCCCTTTCAAATCAGGATCTCATAGACTGTAAAACGCAGATAATACTCTCAAACGCATACCACCTGTACCTTCGTCCGGGCACAGATTTAATCAAAAACTCGGGCGGCCTTCACAAGTTCATGGGATGGGACGGCCCGATACTTACAGACAGCGGCGGTTTTCAGATATTCAGCCTTGCCGCCCTCATGAAGGTGAGAGAAGAAGGGGTGGAGTTCAAAAGCCACATAGACGGGTCAAAACATTTCCTGGGCCCCGAGGATGTTGTAAGATTGCAGTTTATTTTGGGAAGCGACATTATAATGCCGCTGGATGAATGCGTCCATTACCCGGTAGCCAAGGACAAGATAGCCGAGTCGGTGAAGATAACCACCAACTGGGCCGAACGCTCGAAAAAAGAGTTTAACAAGAAGAAGGCAGGGCAGCTGCTGTTCGGGATAGTCCAGGGCTCGACGCATCTTGACCTGCGGGAGAAATCCGCCGGGGAGATCACCGCGCTTGATCTTGACGGCTACGCCCTGGGCGGCGTAAGTGTCGGAGAGCCAAAAGAGCTTATTTACAAGGTAACAGATTTTACCGCCGGCCTCCTTCCCGAAGACAGGCCCCGTTATCTCATGGGTGTGGGAGTGATACCCGACATCTTTGAAGCAGTTTCGTCGGGAATCGACATGTTTGACTGTGTCGTGCCTACAAGAAATGCCAGGACAGGCACAGCCTTCAGCCGGGAAGGCAAGATGAACCTGAGGAATGCCGTCTTTTCCAAGCAGCTTATCCCCATTGACAGCCGGTGCTCCTGCTATGCATGTAAAAATCATACACGCGCATACATCAGGCACCTCATCAACACAGAAGAGATACTGGGCTTGAGGCTCATATCCTTGCATAACATCCATTTTTATGCTAAACTTATGGGTAATATAAGAAAGGCGATCAAGGAAGGCAGTTTCATGAAGTTTAAAAAGGAATTTCTAAAAGGATACGGAGGATAATATGTCCCAGGCCAACCCAGCAGCTAATTTTATTCCAATTATACTAATATTTGTAATATTCTACTTCCTCTTGATTAAGCCTCAGCAGAAGAGGCAGAAAGAGCAGCAGGAGATGCATAAGAATTTAAAGAAAAACGACCAGGTCGTCACATCCGGCGGCATACACGGCACGATAGTGAACCTTAAGGATAGAAGCATTACGCTTCGCGTGGATGATAACTGCAGAATGGAAGTACAAAAAGAATCAGTGGCATTCGTGAAGAAATGATAACATTAGACAAAGTAAAATTAGACGCCCAGGTAAGGGCATATCTGGATAAGGCTGACGAGCACATGAGCGCAATAGGCTACACAGAGCACGGCCATCGTCACGCCAAGGTGGTATCCAAGTCAGCCCTTGAGATAATCTCAAAATTGGGCTATTCCAAAAGGATCTGCGAGCTCGCACAGATTGCCGGGTATCTTCACGATATCGGCAACATCGTCGGCAGATATGACCACGGCCAGGTGAGCGCGATGCTGACCAATAATATCCTGATGCGCCTTGGTATGGATCCCGGAGAAGTGGCCTCTGTAATAGGTGCGATAGGAAACCACGAAGAAGAAGGTTCAGACCCCGTAAATATTGTATGCGCAGGGCTTATCATAGCCGATAAATCAGATGTGCACCGTTCCCGTGTGCGCAATCCGCACATGATCACCTTTGATATACACGACAGGGTGAATTACGCCGCGAAAAAATCATTCCTTAAAATCGACAAGGCCAGAAAGACAATAACCCTGGAGCTCGTAATCGATACAGACATCTCGCAGGTAATGGAATACTTTGAAATATTCCTGTCCCGTATGATAATTTCAAGAAGGGCAGCAAAGTTCTTAAAATGTAAATTCAGGCTCGTTATAAACAAGGTAAGGCTTTTATAAATGAGGTGGCCGAGCAGCCCTGTTGCTCACAGCCCCTCAAAACATTGTTCTTTGGCTTTTTGACATTGCTCGCTCGACCAATTTTTTTCGCCGTGCTTTTGGGCTTACTCCTCGTTCGCCTGGCGGAATTCCCTCGCCCTTCGGGCTCGGTCAGTTCCGCCGCTCACTCGTCGTAAGCCCTAAAAGCACATTTGGCAAAAAAAATTAATGTCTCGCTCGCAACATCAAAAAGCCATACTGATACGATCGAAAGCAGGGCTGCTCACAACAAGGCTGCTCGGCTCTATATAATTTTTTGCGGGTGGCAGCGGTGAAGCCTCTTTTCGCAGCGGGGGATGGGGGGATCTGGAGCCCCGTGATATTAGATATACCTTGGCAGTACCCCCCG
>CAYVIU010000090.1:0-5705 GCA_964451625.1 uncultured Planctomycetia bacterium
AAACATCGCCGGCTTCTCTCGTCTTTATAAACTCTATGGATTTGATAAGTCCTTCATCAAAATTGACTTTGTCTTCATAGTCGCAGTAAACTTCTTCAAGGGGGTCTATGATTATGATGTCAGGGTCCTTCAGTTCATAGGAGATGTGTTCGGCGAAGGCATTCATGACAATGGCAAGCTTGGCTTTGTCCTCAAGGCTTTGATACTGTATATCCTCTATTATAAAGAGGTCTGCTGCATCAAAGGCAAGGCCCGCACTGCCGTTTATAATGAAAATGGTGCAGAAAATTATTAATACTGAAAAAAGCCTTTTCAAGCTGGCTGGTCTCCTTCTTTCGGGGCTTGAGTCTTCTTCTTTCTGTATTTCCTCATATAGTCGCGCATATACGCACGATACCGTTCCTTGTGTTCTTCCCGGTAAAGCTTCAGGTATTCCTGGTGTTTATCTCTCCATCTCTTGGCGCGCGCCTTGCTGGGTTCTTTCCAGGTGGAATCTTTGTTCTCCCTGTATTTGAAATAATTGGGATTCCTGCCGCGCCATTTTTTCATATTGTGGAGCTGGCGCTGGTACTGGCACTCCAGGCTGGAACATATCTCCTGGTTGGGCCGGTATTTATTGGGGATAAACCATTTATTGCAGATAGGGCATATTCTTTCATTGGCCATAATTATTCCTCCCAGTCTTTAAGTTAAGCGTGGGCAAATATATTCTGAATAACCAATCCTGCCGCCCCGAGCGAGACAGCAGTATTTCCTAATTGCGAGGGGACTATCTTGAGGTCCCTTGTGGCCTCGTCGATAGCCCATGACTTGACTGTCTTTTTGAGTGAATCTATAAACACGGCACCGGCGCTTTCTATGCCGCCGCCTACAACAACCATCTGTGGATTAAGAAGATTTACAAGAAACGCTGCCTTCTTGCCTAAGTTTACTCCTGCCTTTTGAAGAAGTAGTACGGCCAATCGATCTTTTGATGATGCCGCCTCTAAAATAATCTTAAAACTTATTTTCTCAAGCTTGTTGTCCACTAATTGGAATATTTTGGAGCCGCGGTTTTCTTCGAAGGCGTGTTTGGCCTGTGAGACAATCCCCAGGTCAAGCTCCCATCTGCCAAGATTGAAAGAATCCTCTATCCAGGACTGGGGGTCCCCTTCATTGGGATTAAAGATTCCGAGCTCTCCCGCGCATCCCTTAAAGCCCCTGTAGATCTGGCCGTTTATCATTATGCCGCAGCCGACCCCTGAAAACATATAGATCATATCCTTTATGCCCGTCATTCTCCCGAACCATCTTTCCCCGAATGCCGCGCAATCAGCGTCGTTTTCAATTAAACATGGCAATTTAAACTTTTTTTCAAAAACATCCCTTATTGAAGCAGTGACAAGAATGTCTGCATTGCCCAACCCGCTGGGCCAGCGGATACTGTGGGCCTCTTCATCGATTATGCCGGGGGCGCCGATGCCGAGGCCTTTGATATCACTTTTGTCTATTTTGGAGGTTGCCAGTAATTCCTCTACCAGTTTCGCCATAATATCTATCAGCACAAGGCCGGTCTTCGCAAGCGGCCTTTCTTTTTCCAGCCGGTGGAGAACCTTGCCTTTTAAGTCCACGATCACCCCTAAGATATTGTTCACATTTAATCCCACACCCACCACATAGTTGCTCGTAGTGCTTAAGTCCACTAAAAGGGGCTTGCGCCCGCCGCTGGAAATATCCTGGCCCTTCTCTATAACCAGCCTTCTCTTTATGTAATTGTCGACATAATTGGAGATTGTGACTATGTTGACCTTGCTCAGTCTGGAGATATCTGTCCGGGCAATCGGGCCCCTCCTCCTTATTATATTAAGGATCTCTATGTTCTTCCTCTGCTTATCCGACATTTCCCGTTCGGGCAATATCTTTCTTATAACCATATCTTAAACCACCTCTGTTTTTTTAAAGGGCCGCGAAGACTTCGCGCAGGACCAGGGCAACCGCCCCCATGGAAACTGCATCCTCTCCCAGCGCAGAAGGTATTATCTTTACCTTACTGGCGGGTTCTTCAAACGCAAGCTTTCTTACTGTTTTTCTTACAGGGCATAGTATCAGCTCTCCTGCCTTTTCAACACCGCCGCCTATTACTACTATTTCAGGGTTAAAAAGATTGATCAAATAGGCAACCCTTGTCCCGAGCCCTATACCTGCCATCTCTATGACGTCTATGGCTACCTTATCCTCTTTGCTAGCGGCCTGTATTACCATCTCAAGGGTAATCTTTTCCATATTCCCGCCGGCAAACTCAAGGATCTTTGTCCCAATGCCTTTCTGGATTATCTTTTTGGATTCTTCTACTATGCCCAGGTCAACGCCAAGGGGCCTCAGATAATACAATTCATCTGATGGAAGTGAGATTCTTTCCTTGCCTGATTTTATCGGGGCAATCTGCATCTCCCCGGCACTCCCTCCGGCGCCTGAATATATCTCTCCTTTTATAATGATGCCGCAGCCGACATCAGAGTAGATATAGAGCATGTTCTCGACATCGCTTTCAACATTGAGGCGCTTTTCCCCGTATGCAGCGCAGGTTGCATCGTTGCCCATGTATGTATTGATACTGAATTTTTCTTCAATGGCGTTTCTCAAGGCCAGATAGCTGGAACTTGTCTTGCCCCTGGACGGGTCTGTATCACGTACGGTCCCGGAGGTTTCATCTATGACACCTGATATGCCAAAGCCAATACCCTTGATCTTATCTTTTTCAATACCGGCCTTGGACATGAGTTCTTCCAGGGTAGCTATTGCGGCATTGACAACGTCTTCCATGTGGCCGACAGGCCTTGTCCGCTTAACCTTGTTAATCTTATTAACACCAAGATCTGTAACCACGCCTATAATATTGTTCGGCCCAATATCCACACCCATGACATATCCACCTTTTACATTTAACTCTAAGAGGGTTGGCTTACGGCCGCCAGTTGAAACATCCAGGCCCCTTTCCACAACCAGGCCATTATTGATATAGCTGGTGACATAATTAGATATGGTGACTATGTTGATTTCACTTATGCGGGAGATCTCCGTCCTGGAAACCGGGCCTTTGCGCCTTATCAGGTCCAGGATGGTGAGGTTTTTTCTCTCTCTGTCGTTCAATGTCGAATATTTAAATAAGCCGTCTCTTGCCTTTTCCATGTTCCACCTCTCGATTTTATTTATAGCCTCTAATTAAATGTTTTAATAATAACATTATAAAAGTATAGCATAAAACAAACATAAAGTCAAATCTACCTATTTATCCTTATTTACAGAAATCAGGGACGGTTCTCAACGCAATCGGAGAAGTGTCCCTAATCTTGGAAAAAAAGATTGACTTTGGAGTGAGAAAACAAGTATAATTTTAACAGGAGGAAAACCTATGAGATTCAGTGTTATTATCCCCGCCTATAACGAAGAAAAGGCCCTGGGAAAAGTCCTGGATGACATAAAAAAAGCGGCGGCGCTTAAAAATTTCGATGCAGAGGTTATAGTAGTAGATGATGGATCTAAAGACAGGACATCTGAGATTGCCGGGTCGAAGGGTATAAGTGTACTGCGGCATGAGAAGAATCGAGGATACGGGGCAGCATTAAGAACCGGTATCCTGGCTTCTAAAAATGAAACTATTGCCATAATAGACGGTGACGGAAGCTATCCGCCGGATGAGATGTTTATCCTGATGGGTAATATCGGCGAAAATGAAATGGTGATAGGGGCCAGGATCAAAAAAAACACCGGGATGCCGTTTTTAAGAAAAATACCAAGGTTTATCCTGACCAAATTGGCCGAATATCTCGTCGGGGAAAAAATCCCCGATATCAACTCCGGGCTCAGGGTTTTTAAAAAATCCATGTACAGAAAATATGCCAATCTCCTCCCTGCAAACTTTTCTTTTACGCTGACCATAACACTGGCTGCCATCAGCAACTACGAAAAGATCAGATTTATACCGATAAATTATTACAAGCGAAAGGGCATATCTAAAATAAGGCCGATTTATGATACATTAAATTTCTTTCTCCTGATTGCAAGAACCGTTCTTTATTTTAATCCTTTAAGAGTATTCCTGCCCATGGCCGCAATTTTTATTTTTGCTGCAGCTCTATTAGCTTTATACAGCATTCTGGTTGTGGGTAAGTTCCTTGACGTAACCGTAACTCTTTTATTTATTTTTGGAGTTCAGCTGGCAGCGCTTGCATTAATAGCCGATTTAATAAATCGAAGGACAAGATAATATCCTTCCTGCTCCGGAAAGTTAAACAAAATGAAAATATTATTGATCAATGTACCCCGCAATAACGAAATTGTCGGCAATAACCCTTCTATCATAGAAGAAGAACGTGGTTTTAACCCGCCATTAGGCCTTTTATACCTCGCAGGCTATCTGGAAAAACACAGCAATCATAATGTTGTAGTACTTGATTCTCAGGTTGACGGGTTGGATTATGATGCCCTCAAATCAAAGATAGGCCGGATAAATCCGGATGTCGTAGGCCTGACAGCCATGACCCTGACCCTTATTGATGTAATCAAAACAGCCAAGCTTGTGAAAGATATAAATAAAAATATTCGGGTTGTCTTGGGCGGACCGCATACATATTTATTCCCCGAAGAAACAATAAGCCTTGAAGGTGTGGATTACCTGGTTTTGGGCGAAGGTGAAGAGACCTTTAAAGAGTTATTGGACAATCTGGGCAATAAAGCAGCCTTAAGAAAGATAAAAGGGCTTGTCTTTAAAGATAACGGCAGTATAGTAAACACAGGAAGCAGCCCTTTAATAGAAAACCTGGATGAGCTCCCCTTCCCCGCCCGTCATTTAACGCCTTATAAAAAATACAGTTCTTTGCTTGCAAAAAGGAACCCGGTGACAACAATTTTTACAAGCCGCGGCTGCCCTTTTCGATGTTCATTTTGCGCACGCCCGCACCTCGGAAAAAAATGCCGTGTCCAGTCTGCCGAGCGCGTTGTTGACGAACTCGAGAAATGCACAAAGATGGGGATTTATGAGTTTCTTTTCTATGATGATACATTTATGGTAAACAGGCAGAGGGTAATAGATATTTGTAAAGAAATCGTGAGAAGGAAACTGGATATCGGATGGGATATACGAACCAGGGTTGATACTGTAGACGAGGAAATGCTGAAACATTTAAAGATGGCGGGCTGCCGGGGAATTCACTATGGGGTTGAAGCGGGAACAGAGAAGATATTGAAGGTATTAAATAAAGATATCACTCTTGGCCGGGTAAAAGAGGCATTTGATTTAACAAGGAAACATAAGATCTCTATACTGGCGTATTTTATGATAGGTAATCCGTCGGAAACAAAAGAAGATATTTATGAAACATTCAGAGTGGCTAAAGGGCTGAATCCGGATTATCTGCACATGACAATACTAACACCATTTCCGGGCACAGAGATCTATCTTGATGGATTAAAAAATGGCAATATTAAGAGAGATTATTGGAGGGGGTTTGCGAAAAATCCGGCTTCTGGCTTTATTTCTCCTCATTGGGATGAGGTATTTACCAGAGAAGAATTGAATGATCTTTTGGTTAAAGGATACAAAAATTTTTATATGCGGCCATTATATATTTTAAAAGAGGTAATGAGTGTAGGATCTTTCGATGAATTCAGGAGAAAGGTTATGGCAGGACTAAAAGTTGCACTGATGAAATAGTTTTGCAAAGAAT
>CAYVIU010000091.1:0-5551 GCA_964451625.1 uncultured Planctomycetia bacterium
GAAAAGCTTAATCTTGCACTCGCAACCTCACCAATAACAGCGCCAACTGGGAACCCTCTCGAGAATTATGTCCCCCACACCTCTCCGTTAAAGAAAGACATAGAAGTTGTTGACGAGTCCGCATGGAACGAGTTTGTTGACCGAACATCGTTTAAATCAATTTTAATTTATACAGCTAGTTTGGCTTTGGGAGGCGGGGCATTGTCTTGGATTACAAATTCTATGTATTTTACCTTGTTTATTAGTTTACCTGCAATACTAACAGGTCTTGGCCTTGCTACTCATAAAAACATCATTAATCAAAGAAAATTTGAAAGATTAACAGAACTAACCCTGAAATATGCAAAAGCCGAAGCAAGAGTACTCGTGTTTTATGATTTCAAAGATATGATAGAACAATATATCTTGAGGCGAGACGAAGGTGAATTTGAAGCTGTTGCGTCGTTTTATGAAACTATTTTCGAATTCTTATTAGCACTTAAGGAGTATCAAGAACTTGTGTTTGAATTTGAAAACCTTATGTCTAATAGAGATTTTGAGGATTTTATTAGGGAAAACCAGGACGAATTTGAATATTTTTACAATGAAGGCTTTGATTTCTTGCTTAGCAACATGGAAGAAGCTTTGGAACAATTGCGATCACATATTGATGATGCAGAACGCATTAGACAATTGGAGCGAAAGAGAACAGATCTAATAGGGCATTATGATACAATTCGACTCAGATTCGCTCTTCTTTTAAAGCGTGTTGAAACTGAGGAAAACAACGATCAAGGTGTTCGTTCCTCCCCCGCTGAACCACAACCCACACGGCCTGCCCGCAGTTCGCCGGCGGAGAGACAGAAAGCAATGAGAGAAATAAGGAAGTTGAAAAACGCAAACGATATTACTAAGGCAATAAGAAATCTTAGAAAGCTAGAAGCACAACATCTCAGCGATGCAGTTATTAAAGAACAGATAAAAGCTGCGATAGCCTTCTTGATTATAAGGCAAGGGGAAAAACTAGAAAAACGCTCAGATAGGACACGAAGTGTGCACAAGAAAAAGAAAAACCCACATAAAAAAGAGCGTTATGGAGACAGGAAAAGAAAAGGAACGCGAAGAAAAGACCGTCGCTCCTCGCCGGCGGAGATGGCATTACCTGGTGTTGCGCCGTATCATGAAGTTGATGAAGAAATCAGGGAAATCAGTAGAAATGTGTGGATAGGGTCTGGGGCGTAAACCTGAGATTGCTTCGCCGCCTTCGGCGGCTCGCAATGACGGGTTGGAATATATCAGAATGTATATACAACGGTTTATATTTTACGGTATCTCGTGCTTCTGCCTAAACCGATTCGTTCGACTTTCTTAAGCCGTATGAGTCTGTCTAATGCCTGATTAACTGTAGGCCGGGCTATTTTGGCTTTTTTTGCTATTTCGCGCGGGGACGCCTCACCCGCAACCTCTAAATATTGCCACACAGCCAGTTGTTTCACAGATAAAAGTTTTTCTATGTTCTCTTTTGACAAAAGCTCAAGAGCCTCCTCTGACTGCTTAACAATAAGGGTGAGAAAGAAATCAAACCATGGTGCAATATCCGGATGATTGGTCTTTAAGGTTTTTTGACTTTTTCTTAGTGACATATAGTAGCCCGGTTTATTGTCTTCCACCAGTTTTTCATGTGAGACATACGGCATATATGAATACCCTGCCTGTAATAATAAAAGATTAGTAAGAATACGCGAGAGACGGCCGTTTCCATCCTGGAAAGGGTGTATGTTTAGAAAATTAACGAGAAAACTGCCGATAATAAGTAAAGGGTGGAACTTTTTTTGTTTAAATGCTGCCTGAGTTGCTTCGACCAATTCCTGCATCTCTTTTGGTGTAAGGTATGCTGGGGTAGTATCGAAAAGAACTCCTAGAGGCTTCCCGTATTTATTGATCATTTCAACTTTATTCTCTCTCTTTTTATATTCGCCCCTATGGAGTTTATCTTTTTCCACGTATTTCAGCAGTTCTTTATGAAAATGTTTAATAGCGCTCTCTGAGAATTTGATAGTTTTCCAGGCATCAAAAACGTTATTTAAAAGCCTGTAATATCCCTTCACTTCCTGTTTATCTCTATTGCTGAATTTATGTACAGAGATGCCCTTCATGAGTTTTTCGACATCATCATCCGAAAGGTGTGCTCCTTCGATACGCGTGGAAGCTCCGGTCGAGGTAACAAGTACCCATTTTTTAAGGCGCCCGAGAACCTGAGGGCTTAATTTTGCCCCTGCGATCCATTGCCCTTTCAACTCATCTATTCGAGCAATTTTTGACCAGATTTTAGCCGGAAGTTTCTCCAATATCTTATTAAGCTGATTTGTCTTCATTTCCTACCTCTCTATGATATGCTTCTGTGCTCAATCTTATATTTCAACTATATAAGATTATATAAGATTAGCTATTGTGTGTCAAGGTGTATTTGGATATATTATTCTTCCTATAGGGGGACACTTCTCCGAACAAATCTGGGACAGTTCTCCTCACGATTTGAGAACCGTCCCTACTCTTCCTCTTCGACTGGGGTTTCGGCTTCGGGTGGTGGAGGCGGTTGGATATTACTTACTAGGCCGGCGCGTTCGTAGAGGGCGGTGCGCCAGGCGGTAATGGCTGCCATCCTCTTTTGTATAAGGAGAGAGCGCTTTAGTTCTTCCTTAATTTCGTCTTCAGTCTTTTCACCTTTAGCGGCCTTCTTTGCTTCCTTCAGTTTATCTCTGTCAATCTCTTCATCGGTCACTTCGATATCTTTGAAAGTATCCTGGACGAGCTTTATTATTGTTAAGCTATCACGAGTGTCTTCCTCAAAGGCCCTGGGTGTGCGCCTGAAGGTATTCTGCAGAATGGTTTCATATCGCTTTTCATCAAACCTGCCGTTTTGGTCAGTGAAGACCGGGATCCCGGATATGAAGCCCATTACCTCCATATCAGAGACCTTGATGCCCTTCTTCCTGGCCTCTCTCAGCATGATAACCCTGTCCCATGCCTGTGTTTCCAGGTTCATCTGATCAATGACCTCATTAAACCTTGAGCCGTATGCCATAATGGCCTCGTTTCTGGAGGCCTCCCAGGCACTTACGTATTCACGCATGGTGACCTTTTTGCCAAATACCATGCCTGCATTGCCTCTTCTTTGGCCCCGGTTGCCTGCTCCCCAGAGCACAAAGGCAGGGATTATGATAATGGCCAGGCCCCACAATATGCGCCTCATCACCTTTTTCTGTCTTAGCTGGCGTAACATATCCTATAGTATACCTTATAATAGGGGCTAAGGCAAGGGGTACGAAAAATGGCAGTTCTTTCTTGACAATATTGCTATAATTATATACAATATATAAGCCGAATGAGTAAGAAAAAACCGGTCATAAAGATAAGGAAACGCTGGCGTATAAACCCCAGGACCCGCGTAAAGGAGTCCGTGAAGGTTTATAAACGGCCGAGAAAAAAGCGGCAGGACCGCAAGCTTTTAAGGGGGCACAAGTGACACTAAAATTAGGGATTCCAAAAGGGAGCCTTCAGGAAACCACGATAAGGCTTTTCAAAAAGGCGGGCTTTGATATCCGTATAAGCGAGCGTTCCTACCTACCTTATATAGACGATCCCACTATAGATCCTTTAATGCTGCGCGCCCAGGAGATGTCGGAGTATGTGGAAAACGGCACCCTGGACTGCGGCATAACAGGCAATGACTGGATAATGGAAAAGGGCTCAAGTGTTGTTAAGGTAGAAGAGCTTGTCTATGCCAAAAAGGGTATGCAGCCTGTAAGGTGGGTCCTGGCTGTGCCAAACGATTCTAAAATAAAAAAGGTACAGGACTTAGAAGGCAAGCGCATTGCAACAGAGCTTGTAAAGGTCACACAGGACTACCTTAAGAAAAACAAAGTTAACGCCGAAGTGGATTTTAGCTGGGGTGCCACCGAGGTAAAGGCAACCATGGAATTGGTAGACGCCATCGTCGAACTAACTGAAACAGGTTCAAGCCTTAAGGCGAATAACCTAAAAGTTATTGATACAATATGCACATCCACAACACAACTTATTGCAAACAAGGCCGCATATAAAAATAAAGAGAAGAAAGAAAAAATAGATAATATCGCACTCCTATTAAGAGGCGCAATACAGGCAGAGAATAAAGTGGGCCTCAAGATGAATGTTGCAAAAAAAGATTTAAAGAATGTCTTAAGCATTTTACCAGCCTTAAAGAAACCTACCATATCAAGTTTAACCGAAGACAACTGGGTAGACGTAGACACCATTTTAGATGAAGAAACCGTAAAAGAAATCATCCCCAAGCTCAAGAAAGCAGGCGCAGAGGGGATTGTAGAATATCCATTAAATAAAGTAATTTACTAGAGGAGGAGACACATGCCTTGCGGAAGAAAGAGAAAGAGACGCAAGATGGCCAAGCATAAGAGGAAGAAGAGACTCCGTAGAGACCGCCACAAGAAAAAATAAGCGCAGCATATGAAATCAGCACTAAAGCTTTTTTTGTGTATCGCACTCGTGTCCCTTTTGTCGTTAGCTGCAAGAGAGGCTTTTCCAGCCATAGGTTGGTTCAAGAGGGGGCGGTCAGCCCCTAAAGAAGGCCGGCTGGATGAAAGCCATAAGATTGATGCGAAGTCAATAGCCCATTTTGCAGCGGGTATGGTGTATGATAAAGAAGGCAACTTTGACAAGGCAATAGAAGAATATAAAAAGGCCCTCAAATACGACCCTGAGAGTGAGTTCATTCATATAAGGCTGGGCGCTGTGTACCTTTTATCGGGCAATCTCGATGAGGCCATAAACGCGTTCAAGAAGGCAAAAGAGATAAATCCCGAAAGCACCGACGCAAGGGTTTTATCGGCCCTTGTTTATACCTCTCAAAAACGATTTGACGATGCAGCCAAGGAGTACCAGGAGATCATTACAAAAAGCCCCGGAGATTCCCGGGCGCTGACCCACCTGGCGGATTTATATATTCTGCAGAAGAAGATGGCTGAGGCAGCAGAGGTTTATGAAAGGATAATAAAGGCAGAAAAAGATTCTCCGCCGCTATTATATTTCAATTTAGGCCTGATTTATTCAAGACTGGGCCAGCTTGACAAGGCCCTGGAGCAGCTCAAAAAGGCTGCCCAACTAAAGCCGGATTACATTGAGACATATCTGGCGATAGGCGTTCTTTATGAGATAAAGGAACAACCCGATCAGGCTGTGGAGTACTACAAAAAGGCCCTTGAGATAGATCCGCACAATACAAAGATCTATAATCATCTCGGCCAGGTGTATTACAGGCAGGGCAAGGTCACCGAAGCGGTCGGCCAGTACAAAACACTTCTGGGTTTTGACAAAAATGACCTCAGGGCATATATAGACCTCGGCTATATCTATATAAGGGATGAAAAGGTCGACAAGGGCATTGAAGTGCTCGGCATGGCCGAGCCCTTAGGCCTGGCCAATGAAGCGCTCTACATGACACTTGGGTTTGCCCATGGCCTGAAAGAAAATTACCCCGACGCTATTCTTTATTATAAAAAGGCCATTGAGATAG
>CAYVIU010000092.1:0-565 GCA_964451625.1 uncultured Planctomycetia bacterium
CAATCCATCATTACCTATTGCATCTCCTGTAGCCTGTTCTACATACCATTCATTATCCCTTGCAACCATTCTAGTATGTTCACTAGGCTGAATAAGAATACCTTCTTGATCTGTTGTGTCAACGAATTTTTCTAGTATTTTCCATGGCACAGCATGATATGTCTGCAGTTCAAACTGGCGTCCATCTTCTTTTGTGATTATTCCCAAATATCCATTTAAACGGGTAATTCTCGCCTTTACTTGTTCATCTTCAATAGTGGCACATAAATTACCATCTTCGTCAGATTCCCAAGTTCCATGGTATGCCAAAATTAATCCATCCTTAGGTATTGCATCTCCTGCGTGCTGGTCTCTATGCCAATCAGAGTCTTCTACAATCTTTTCTACTACCGCATTTCCTGTATTTTGGTCTATATGCCAATCGGAAGCTTCTGCAATTTTTCCCTTTTTCTTGTCCTTTTTGAGAAGTATCTGCCATGGGATACCCTTATATGTATTGGGACGGTTTCTATTAATGCTTATATCAGTATCTCTTAATATGCCACTTTCATCGAGTTCGCATACT
>CAYVIU010000092.1:575-5440 GCA_964451625.1 uncultured Planctomycetia bacterium
GGACAAATTACCATCATTTATATCGTGCAGGTTGATCACAACATTGCCGCGTGAATCAACAATTGTTTCATCCTTTCTAAGCGTTAGCGTTTCAACAACCCTTCCATTTTCATTTTTCACATGTAAAAATTGTTCATATACTGTTTTTATTTTCCTGGGGAGCGCCCTGCCATTTAATCCTACAACTCCTCTTGGCCTTGCTTTATCGCGCCTGTCCCTAAGATAGCCCTGTCTGTCTTCCAAATACATATCTTTTGTAGCAACCAACTCACCTGTCTCATCATCATAAAGATCGCCTTGTATTACTCTATATCTAACAGCAGGGTTTTCTGCATCAACATAATAAACCTCGGTTTCGAATGTTACCTCTTTCCATTCACCGTCTATTTTAAGCAGTCTTTCCTCCCTAGCATATTTATTACTTTCCAAATGAATAGCATAGCCGGCAATGAGATCAAACCCATTCTCTCTCTTATTAAACATATGGTCCCTACAAACCTTTCCTCTATTATAGCTGGCTATAACTACGCCCTTCTCATCAGCAATTTTTATCTCACCGGTTCTTCTGTCTATTTTGTAATCATGCGGACCTGCTCCCATCACAGGGCCTAATATACGATTTCCGTTCTCATCGTAACCTACTTGGGTTATTTCTTTGATAGTGTCATCTATCTCCCCTCTTGTTGTATACAAATGCGGATGATTCCAGCCATCTCTTATATATTGGAGATTGCGTCTATAGTTGCCGGGTTTTGTCATCTGAGGTGCGCCTGTATGAGAAGCGCCTTCCTGCAGATTATTATGTAAAGAAAAGACCCTATCCCTGCCATACCTTCTTCTCAGTTCCAATAAACGCCTTACGGTATCTGTAAACTGCACTCCAAGACCCCATCCCACTTGTAAGTGCATCATTGCAGCAAGTTTATCTTCAGGATCAACATTCCATCTTTTGCCGGAAGCATCTTTATGCATATACGGTTGATTTTCCTCTACCTCAACCATCTTTACGTTATTTTCATAAGACCTGAACCACGTTGCAAACGTTAACATAATTCCTGGAAGGTTTGTAACGTAGCCCACGGTATAACATGCCGATCTGTATTTTTTGGGAATTCGGCCTGTTTTTTCTACAGCGGGATGTGTTGGCCAATCAAAAACGCTTCTGCCCTTAAAAATACTTGTAATAATTCCAGCTACATAGAAAACAGCGGCAGGGCCTATCTGGGCTACGCACAAATAGTTGCAGATAGTGTAGAATATCGTGGCAAGCGCAACTAATACTGCAATGGATGATGCGCCTATTCCTAATGTGCTGCCAATGAGAGCTATAGTCCATACAACATATAAATATGTAAAGAAAAGCCCCACTCCAAGACTTACGGTAAAGAACAATTGCGCCCCTACTTCATGTGCGTATTCTGAAATCACTTCTCTATTGCCTGTTCCAAGAGCCTTGATTAATGCTGCAAAACTTACAAGAAGATTAGTTAAGGAACTTACAGCAGCGAATACCAATACTATTGCTACAATTGCTACTGAAACATTATTTATTGCTACTAGGCCGAACGCTCCAGATAAATACATAAATAATGCAGCAGGTATAACCGCTCTGTAGCTAACCAGTATTCTAATCGGTAGTGTTATAAGATTATAGACCTTTTTTGTTGCCCATACTGGTAAAGTAAGCATTCCTTGCACGGGTCTTGACAGCTCTGTGTCTGAAATCCCTGCCATTGCCTTTGATAGCTTATTGCTGGGCCGGCTTAATATCTCAGGAAGGTTGTTTAGGAATCTTATCGTGCTGGATTTTTCATCGGAAAATGGAAGCTTGCCTGTAGAAAATGTTTTCAAGCCATAATATATTAGAAGTATGGCCACAATTGTTGAAAGAATAAGTAATGCACTGGGCATGTTAAATAGAAGCGTAAATCTTGTTGCCTCTTTAAAAGAATAGAGTACGGCTATGGTTGCCAATACCTTGATGACTGATATTGTTAGGTAAAGAGCTTCTTTTGAAAAAATGGCCCTTTTTAATCTTGTGAATGTGGGGACTCTGGTGGGTTTTTTAATATCTATGGTTTCTCCTGCCTCTTCCGCCTCTTCTGCTGGAGAAGTCTTTTTTGTATCCTCAGCCGGAGGAGATTTACCACTTGTCTGCCCCTTTACAACTTTATCTAGTTTTATTTTCCTTCTAAGTCTTAGCCCAGCCATAAGTCGTAATGCAGCTACCAGCGCTATAACGACGCCTATAGATATTATTGTTCTAAATGCAGCTCCCTCGACTTCTCCTCTTTGTTCTTTGCGCAGTTCTTGAATAATAGTATTTATTTCATTGCGAATTTCTTCCGGGGGGTTTTCATATGGAATATCCCGCTTTATAATTTCTACTGCAGCACCTTCCAATATCTGCAATGATTCCTCACTATCATAATCCCCAAACAATACATCTATAATTGAGTCCTTCCTTATCTCATATTCTTTTTCTGCTTCTTGCTTAATAAGACCCATCCACAGTGTATTTAGAGGTTCTTTTACGTCGTTCATTAATGCTTTATATTCGGGAGAATCTTTTTCTATACCCATAGCAGGTATATCTATAATACCTATGACATTGCCTATATTAGATCTGTCATAGTCCATAACAGCCAATATCTCAAGATCTGTCCTTTCTAATTTAATCTTTCTTGCAATATCCTGATCCCCTATTTCATCTTTTCTCTTAATTAACTCGCGCGTTCTTTTGACCTTGTCAACCAGCATAACCAGGTTGGTCGGATGAATATTACGGCCGCTTGGATTTGCTTTGTTGTATGGCATCATATATGTTGATATACCCTTCACAATATCATCTTTTAATTCTTCCTGTTTGCTGGTCCATTCTAACCTGTCCAACTGCGCTCTTACTATTCGTTCCACTTCTTTACGACTTAAGTCGTATTCTTTTTCTGAAATTAACTCAGCTATGTTGGTATCTAGGGCATATCCTACCTTGAAGAATACCCTGTTTATATCATCTGTACTCAATGTATAGCCATTGGCTTGGAGTGAATCTATAACCTGGGCTGTAAGTTTTATCACCCTGGATATCGGCAGGTTCTTTTCTTGCAGTTTTTCAACCGTAAGTTCTTCTATGGGTATGCCCAGCTCTTTAGATTTAACCGGTAATAAACCATTCTTTATAGAATGGTTTAAAAGGATTTCGGCCTGTTCGTCTATGTCAAGCCCTTCCCACAGAGGAAAGCCCCCCATTTCACTCTTTAGATACTCCTGATATATGAGGCGTGTCTTTATATAATCCAATGTCCAGCCGTCAAAGATCATCTTTATTACATAATGTGACGTTATCTTCTTCCACTCTCTCTCGGTAGGGATCCTCCCATAAACTTCAACGAATACGTCTCTTACCTGTTCGGGGTAGCGATATGCCTCGTTTACCATCTCCTCGGGAAGCTTGCCGCCTTTGTATGCTTCTTTCTGGAAGTACCATACAAGGCCTTCTTCCTGAATTTCTAAAGGTTCGATCCTTTGCTTTTTGAGTTCTTCGTTTAGCTTTCCTAATTCGCCAACCAGTCCTGCCTTAAGCTCTTTTAACCTTGCATGTCTTGCTTCTTTATCGAGGGCAATGTTATGCCTCTTCGCAGGGAGCCATCTATCTTTGTCTGTTTTACGGCTATCGAACATTGTCTTAAGTCGTTTTTCATTGCGTTTCCTGCATTCTTTATATTTTTCAAAGAACTCTTCATTTTTGCTTTCAGCTATGGTGGGAATTACTAAACGATCCAGCTCATTTACTATGCGTAAAGTATCTTCGCGTACTTTTCCATCATCATCGAGGTAGACCTCTCTATCTTGCTTAAATGCTTGTCTGGACAAGAGTAAATGCATCTCCTTATGAAAAGCGCCCGATCGTTCAACAATTTCAACTGCTATTCTTCTTGCATCGCCTTCTTCATGTTTTTCGATCACTGCTTTTGTTTCTTTGCTAAAAGTTTCAGATTTTTCTTCGCTTACCTCACCAAAAACAATGCGTTGAGTCCACGACATATCATCTTTTAGTGTTGCTTGTAAACCACGATTTCTATAAGAAGCTATATTTCGTTGATAGTCGGAGGCAAATCTCGCTTTCATTCTATCTTTCTGGTTATATAAAATTGGAATACCAAAATCTTTCCTCATTGTTCTTATGGTATCAGAAAGTACGTGATACCCTAAATGATAATCAAGATATTCATGCGACCATTGTTGTACTAATGACATATCCCTAAACCAGTTTTTAATGTATTCCATTCTGTCTACGTCCATATACATCGATGTCTTGGTACCGCTGCTTAATCCAGGAACTTCCTCTGGATTGACCTGATTCTGTCTATATGCTTTTTCGCATTCATCTACAAACTGTTCAAGCTTTATGTATTTGGCTATCTTTTCCCTGGCAAACCACAGCACCATAATGTCTTTGGCGCGCTCTCTTATGGTTTCTTCTGTTTTGCCGGATAAGTCTTCGCCTTTGAATAACTGTGTAGATGTAACAAACTCTTTCACCCTTTCGTCAGTAAGGGATTTTCTGTAGTTTATTGCTTCCACGCGTATATAATTATCCAGTTTTATCTCTTCGAGTAAGAAACCGAGCCTTCCCTCCTCAAGCTCTTCACCGTTTGACCTGTGCACTGCCTTGAGATAGACACGGTTTATTACTTTCTCGGTTATTGCGTGTTTTAGCCTCTCTATGTCTTCGTCTTCAATCTTATTCCTACCGCCTTTTTGTCTTGCCAGTATGTTGAGCTCGAGCTGGGCAGCTGCAATTGCGTATTCATCGGTGGTTTTTTCCCTGTAGAGGTCTAAGTTATATATAAGCTGGGCTTCAT
>CAYVIU010000093.1:0-5310 GCA_964451625.1 uncultured Planctomycetia bacterium
CAGCCTTAAGAAGGTCGGCTTTGAAGAGGCAACCCTTGCCGGCATATCAATTTCAATGGATGACCTTGATATCCCTCCCGAAAAGAAAGAATGCATAAAGCAGGCAAAGATGGAGGTATCAAAGGTAGAAGATCAATATAGAAAAGGAATAATAACAGACGGCGAGAGATACAACAAGGTTATCGATATCTGGACACACGCTACCGACAGTGTCTCGGACCATATATTTAAAAGACTGGATCCTTTTAATCCTGTATTCATGATGGCAGACTCAGGTGCCCGTGGTTCAAAGCAGCAGATCCGCCAGCTTGCAGGGATGAGAGGCCTTATGGCAAAACCTTCAGGCGAGATCATCGAAAACCCGATTACAGCAAACTTCCGTGAAGGCCTGACAGTGCTGGAATACTTTATCTCCACTCATGGCGCAAGAAAAGGTCTGGCTGATACCGCTCTGAAGACAGCGGATTCAGGATACCTCACCAGAAGGCTTATCGACGTCTCTCACGACATAATAACCACTGAGATTGACTGCGGTACATTGAACGGCATCACTGTGAGTGCGATCATAGAAGGCGATGAGGTTGTAGTCAGCCTTAAGGAAAGAATTATAGGAAGGGTAGCCCTCGATAATATCGTGGATGTCATAACAGATACAATCATTGTAGAGGCGGGCCATGAGATTACAGAGGAAAAGGCGGACAGGATTGAGGAATGCGGCATTGAAAAGATCAGGATACGCTCTGTGCTTACCTGCGAAGCCAAGATAGGGACCTGCACCAAGTGTTACGGCAGAAACCTTGCTACAGGGAACATGATAGAGCTTGGAGAGGCTGTCGGAATTATTGCAGCCCAGTCTATCGGTGAACCCGGTACGCAGCTTACTATGAGAACGTTCCATATAGGAGGCACTGCATCCAGGGTTATTGAGCAGTCATTTATTCAATCAAAGAATAAGGGAGAGGCAAAATATCACAGCCTCAAGTTTGTAAAACAGCAGTCGGGCGGCGGGTTTATAGTCTTAAACAGAAACGGCCAGATAAGCCTGAATGATTCTGACGGAAGAGAATTGGAAAAGCACACAGTGCCCCAGGGCGCTGTTATATATGTAGAAGAAGGAAAGAATGTGAACAAGGGCGAGATCTTTGTAAGATGGGACCCCTACACCGTCCCTATATTGACAGAGGTGAGCGGTATTGTCAAATATGAAGATGTGAAGGAAGGCGTTACAATACACCGCGAGATTGACCCTGCGACAAATCTTACAAAGAGGGTTGTCCTTGAGCATAAGGGCGATTATCATCCCCAGCTTATAATACAGAACCAGAAAGGGGAGGTCCTCGCACTTTATCCGATACCATCAGGCGCGCATATCATAGTGGATGACAAGAGCCAGATCCGCGCCGGAGATGTATTGGCCAAGACGCCAAGAGTTATTACAAAGACAAAGGACATCACAGGCGGCCTCCCGAGAGTGGCAGAACTTTTTGAGGCGAGACGCCCGAAGAACCCAGCCATCATAAGCGAGATTGACGGCACAGTTGAATTTGGCGAAAGCAAAAAAGGCCAGAGGATAGTCGTAGTGAAGTCTCAGACAGGCATGAAAAAAGAATACACCATCCCGCACGGAAAACATCTTAATGTGTATAAAGGGGACCGGGTTATTGCAGGCCAGCAGATTATTGACGGGCCGGTTGTACCACAGGATATCCTGCGTGTCAGCGGCGATAAAAAACTTCAGGAATACCTTGTAAACGAGGTCCAGGAAGTATACAGGCTGCAGGGCGTGCAGATTAATGATAAACATATAGAAATAATAGTAAGGCAGATGCTCAAGTGGATAAAAATAGAAAACCCGGGCGACACTGACTTTTTGGTAGGCCAGCAGGTGAATAAATTCAGGTTCCAGGAAGAGAACAGGCGCGTCATAAAGAAGGGCGGCAAGCCTGCGAGTGCAACCCCGATACTTCTTGGTATTACCAAGGCATCCCTGAGCACAGAGAGCTTTATATCTGCTGCGAGCTTCCAGGAAACAACAAGGGTTCTCACCGAAGCTGCCGCAGGCGGCAGGGTGGACAGCCTGCTTGGATTAAAGGAAAACGTTATCATGGGCCACCTTATTCCTGCCGGCACAGGTTTTGCAAGCCACAAGGAGATTGAGCTTGAGAAGGCCCTGCTTGAGGCAAAGAAACAGAAAGAAGAAAAGCCTGAGCAGAAAAAAGAAGAGAAAAAAGAAGAGAAAAAGGCCGAACCCAAGGTGAAAAAGGCCGAACCCAAGGCGAAAAAAGCCAAAAAGGAAAAGGCCAAGGCCAAAACTAAAACAAAAGCAAAACCAAAGAAGAAAAAGAAATAAAATATGCCAACAATAAGCCAATTAATCAGGTACGGTAGAAAAAAGTTTAAGAAAAAGAGCAAGTCTGCTGCACTCATGCAGGCACCTCAAAAAAGAGGCGTGTGCCTCCAGGTGAAGACGCAGACACCAAAGAAGCCGAACTCCGCACTCAGAAAAGTGGCGCGTGTAAGGCTTACAAACAGCATGGAAGTTACAGCCTATATACCTGGCGTGGGACACAATCTTCAGGAGCACTCGATAGTGACTATAAGAGGCGGAAGGGTAAAAGACCTTCCCGGAGTAAGGTATCATATCGTGAGAGGAGTGCTTGATACAGCAGGCGTAGTGGACAGGAAAAAATCACGATCAAAATATGGAGCAAAGAGACCTAAATAATGAGAAGAAGAAGAGCTGAAAGAAGAGAGCCGCAGATAGACCCGAAATATAAAAGCGAACTTGTCTCAAAATTCGTCAATGTTATAATGCTGAGAGGAAAAAAATCCAAGGCAGAGACAATCGTATACAAGTCCTTTGATATTGCCTGTCAAAAACTTGAGCAGAAGGATGCCCTGGAGGTATTCACAAAGGTTATAGATAATGTAAGGCCGCTTTTAGAGCTCAAGCCCAGAAGGGTCGGAGGCGCAACTTACCAGGTCCCGATTGAGGTAAAAAAGACAAGGGGTGTGGAAATAGCCCTGAGGTGGATAAGGGATTTTGCCCGGGCCAAAAAAGGCTCACCCATGCATGAAAGGCTTGCAGAAGAAATCATCTCCGCATTTAAGGGAGAAGGCTCCGCTATAAAGAAGCGGGCCGATACACACAAGATGGCTGAGGCAAACAAGGCCTTTGCACACTTTAGATGGTAAACAATGCAAACTGTTTTAGAATACACGGATAAGATGAAAGAGAATAAGACCGAAATACTGAAAAACATGCGTAATATAGGGATAATCGCTCACATAGATGCGGGTAAGACAACGCTCACTGAGCGTATCCTGTATACTACAGGAAAGGTCTATAAAATCGGCGAGGTTGACGAAGGCACTGCAACCATGGACTGGATGGTCCAGGAGCAGGAGAGGGGCATTACCATAACAAGCGCATGCACCACTTGTGCCTGGAATGATAAGGAGATCAATCTTATAGATACCCCGGGCCACGTAGATTTTACCGTGGAGGTGGAGCGTTCCCTCAAGGTCCTGGACGGCGCGGTGGTTGTGCTTTGCGGTGTCGGCGGAGTCGAGCCCCAGAGCGAGACCGTATGGCGCCAGGCAGAGAAGTACAAGGTACCGAGGATTGTATTTGTAAACAAGATGGACCGGATGGGCAGCGATTTCTACAAATCGGTAGAGGATCTGCGGAAAAGATTAGGGGCGCATGCCTCACCTCTCCAGATTCCCATAGGAGAGGAAGCCAATTTTAAAGGCGTAGTGGATTTAATTAATATGAAGGCAGTCATGTATAAAGGAGAGGGCCTCAGTGTCGTAAGCGAGGTTGTCCCAATACCTCCGGAGATGGCAAAGAAGGCCAGTGAATACAGGCATCACCTGATAGTGCAGCTGGCAGAGGCCGACGAAGAGGTAATGGATAAATACATCCATGACGGCGGGCTTTATCCGCACCAGCTTAAAGAATCAATACGCCGTGCATGCATCAGAAATAAGTTTATCCCTGTATTCTGCGGTTCAGCAGTGAAAAATAAAGGGGTAAATCTCATCCTTGACGCGATAGGCGACTACCTCCCGTCTCCGCTTGATATCCCTCCTATAAAAGGGGAAAACCCGGAAACGCGTGAGGCAGAGGAAAGAAAGCCAAGCGATGATGAAAAGTTCTGCAGCCTTGCATTTAAAATAATGAGCGACCCTTATGTGGGAAAACTCACATTTTTCAGGGTTTATTCAGGAATTTTACAGTCAGGCGGCTATATATACAATGTAAATAAAGAAAAGAGAGAAAGAATAGGCAAGATCGTAAAGATGCATGCCAATAAACAGGAAATCGTTAAAGAGGTGCATGCAGGGGATATAGGCGCGGCAGTAGGCCTTAAGGAGACAGGCACCGGAGACACAATCTGCGACGAAGACAACCCAATCCTCCTTGAGAGCATACATTTTCCGGATCCGGTTATTTCCATGGCAATCGAGCCAAAAACAAGGGCTGACAAGGATAAGCTTGGCGCAGCGCTTCGTAAGCTCGAGACGGAAGACCCTTCATTCAGAGTCGACTACGATAAAGAAACCGCCCAGACCATTATAAAAGGCATGGGAGAACTTCACCTGGAGGTCCTGGTTGACAGGATGCTTCGCGAATTTAAGGTGAACGCGCAGGTCGGAAAACCACAGGTCGCCTACAGGGAAACCATTACAAGAAAGATTAAGGTAGAAGGCAAATTTATCCAGCAGTCAGGCGGCAGGGGCCAGTACGGCCACGTAATAATGGAAATGTACCCCAATGAAAAAGGCGCAGGCATTACATTTGTGGATAAAATCATCGGCGGGGCAATACCCAGGGAATATATACCCAGTGTTGAAAAAGGAATTCGTGAGGCCGCAAGAAATGGAGCGCTTGCGAATTATCCTGTTACGGATGTTGAGGTAAAGCTTGTCGACGGCTCTTATCATGATGTGGATTCTTCTGACATAGCGTTCCAGATGGCAGCCTCAAGGGCCTTCAAGGACGGGGCCAAAAAGGCAAACCCGATTCTCCTGGAGCCTATAATGGATGTGGAAGTAGTTGTGCCTGAAGAATATCTCGGCGATGTGATCGGAGACCTTAATACGCGCCGGGCAAATATAAAGAGCATGGAACAGAGAGGAAACACCAAAGTAATACGCGGCTTTGTCCCGCTCGGAGAAATTTTTGGTTATGCAACTGCCATAAGAAGTTTGACGCAGGGCAGGGCAACCTATACAATGGAGCCTTCCTTCTATCAGGAAGTGCCTAAAAATATATCTGAAAAGATAATGGGAAAATAAAAAGGA
>CAYVIU010000094.1:0-5281 GCA_964451625.1 uncultured Planctomycetia bacterium
ACCATATACACCTGATATAGAAAAGTGTCCACAAATAGATTTATGCTAAAGAGAACAATAACAATACTTATACTAGTAAGCTTTATATTTAATACTGTCTTTAGTGATATAGGCTATGCTATAGACAGCTTGAGACAGGTACGTCTTGCAGAAGTAGGCCCGAATACTGAGAATAAAGCAAAGTTTACAAAGCAATTTCCAAGGGAAACAAAAGAGCTTAATCTTGCATTAGCAACCTCACCAATGACAGCGCCAACTGGGAACCAGTCTTCAGTCTTCAGCTCTCAGCCTTCAGCTTTAAATCCGACCCACACCTCGCCCACTGAAAATGCTGATCCGGAACCACATCTTATGCAGAAGAACATGTATGCAGAATCTCTAAAAAATCTTCTTCATGGACCTCATGTTACAGAAGAAAGTAAAAAAAGAAGAGAAATTCTCAGGAAACTCGGACCTAAAGTCGAAAAATGTATACAACGCTACTTACAAGATGAAGAAGTAAGAATTGCCATAATACCACAAGGCAGTACGTTAAAAGGATACGCCTGTGAGGATAGTGATATTGAGTGCGATATAATTATTTTATTAGGGCAACCAGACGAGATGCAATTTATTAGGTTTCCCGTTGTAGATTTAGAAAACATTATGACCCGTGAAAATTTTGATAACAGAGATGATAGACCCAAGAACAGTTGGGTTCAAACTACAATAATGACAATGCTAAATATCTCACGCATTACAGGTTGGGATCCTAATTCTAGCTCTGATACTCCATATAATTTACCTAGAGTTGTAGATATCAGCCGTTTATTCTTACCGGTAGCTTATGGGGATGCAAGATTAATAGAACAAGTTAGAAGAAATGTGCTTAGGTATGTTGTTTTAAATGATTCACCAAAGTTTAACTGGGCAGCTGTACAGCAGGAGCATAAACGGCTTTTAAATATTGATTCTAGTCCCAGTTATGTTTCAAGAGAACATATTAGGAGATGGTTGCAGGGTCAAGGAGTTCTTAATGTTGATTCAGAACAGGCAATAAAGGAATTTAACAAAAGGCGCTACGTACAAATAGGACTGCCCGACTTCGATAGTATGGCGACTATTTACAATGTTCGCTCCTCCCCATCTGAACAAATCAGGGACGGTTCTCAAACTGTGAGGAGAAGTGTCCCAGATTTGTTCGGAGAAGTGTCCCCGGATAAGCCCGCCGACCGCACCTCGCCGGTTTCTTTCCTTTTGGATTCAGAACTAGAGATAGTTAAAGAGCTCGCGCGGAGCCTACATTTTTATGGAGGTGAAATTAATAAAACGTTGGCTGGATCTCATGGTACACATTTTCATCTTGGCTTAAGAGAATTCTTTGGGCATCAGTCGCTTATTCTTAGCTGTATCCCATCATTAGATAAAAGAGAAGCGATAGATGAAAGAGAATTTCACTTACACTGCAAAACTGTGGTTGATGAATTAGCTACCTTAGAAGCGGTATTGCTATGGCTAATCGAGCGGGATCCAGATCAGTATCTTAATGAGCAGGAAGCACTAAAAGCTTTGATAGCAGGTAAAATGGAAACAGACTTTAGTGAACTTTCCAGTACACTAGGGCATTGGATATATAACATGATTATGACCACGGCAAAAAATAATGCGTTTGACCCAGACCAAAAGCAGGATTTAGAATTGATAAGACAGCGAGTGACAGAATTTTCACAGCAGGTCAATGCCTTTTATGAGCAAGTATCAGCACGAGTAAGCCGTGACAAGCAGGAAAGGCCTAGAAATGATTCTCCCAGGGATACCCTGCAAGATGACAATGAGCCGAAGATCCCGCCCGCCGACCGCACCTCGCCGGCGGGGAAAGATACCGGTGTAGAGACAGTAACGTTATCATTAAATGGGCGTGAAGTTGTTGTTCCTAAAGAAGTTAAATTGGATCCATATCAAGAGAAAGATATTCGGTTAACCATAGGAAAACATGCTAGATTCGAAAAACGATTTGGAGGTTTTGGGGTTGAAAGTATTGCTTATGATTTAACAGTCGGTTCGGATAAACGGGGAATCGTGTATATCTTGGTTGACCCAACAATGCTTACTACAACAGGCGCGACTTGGGATGAAATTATCCTGCCCAGCTATAAAAATCTTCTTTCCCAGCATATTAGACTTGAAGTAGTCAGCAAATTTAAGGCCACTGATACCTTGCCGATTAAAGTAGTTATTGCATGCCATACCGATCTTGATGAAGAATTGCAGAATAGGCTAATTGAGGCAGGAGTTTTTGACCCGCAAAAAGATAAGGTGTTAAAAGAAGGAGATGTAGGTGGCCATAGAATAGTGCGAAAACCAGAAATTAGTTGCCGCAGTGATATTACTCCCACTGTAAAACAATATATAGATAGTTTAGGGCCCGATAAGATTCAGGTAATTTTGTACGGCGAGAGATGGAACGTATGTGTGTGCGAGGTATTGAAAGGTATAGTTGAAAGCGATAAGGAAGTCGAAGTTTTAGTAGTTTGGCCACTGGTTGAAGGATTTGTTGGGTTTGGTATGCCGCTAGATGCAAGGGAAGCCTCTGTCAGAGATATTAGGCAGTCAAATTTTCTTACGAACTATCCTGTTGAAAGTTATATTTTTGATCAGAATACACCAATTATAAGTAGCGAAGAATCCAGGAATGGACAAATCACAATAAGGATTTTTGAAACCTCTGAAGGAATGATCGATTATATGGTGAAAAATAACGTTCCCGAACCAACCGAGAAAGTGCCCCCGGATAAGCCCGCTGACCGCACCTCGCCGATTAGAGTAGTTATAGCCTCTCACGCCTCTCTTGATAAAAATTTACAAGACAGATTGGTTGAGGAAAGAATCTTCGATAGCGAAAGGGATAAGGTGTTGGAGGGATCCGACATAGCTAGTTTCGCTGAAATTACTGCGCAGATAAGAGAATATATAGCAAATTTACCATCCGATAATATCCAGGTGATTTTATATGGTGTATATTGGCATATGTGTATAGCTTGTATATTAGAAGGTATAATCGAGAGCAATATAATCCAGAGTAATAAGAAAATCGAAGTTTTAATACCCTGGTCACTGATTAAAGGGTCGGTTGGGATATCAGATCACCTTCATAGAGTTGTAGATGCAAGAGAAGCTTCTGCTGAAGATATTAGTAGATCATTAGATTTTCTTAAAAATCGTCTCAGTCTCATTGATATTTATATTTTTGATCAAGATAAACCAGTTTTAGAGAGCGAAAAACTCCTGAGAGGGCATGTCACAATAAGAATTTTTAAAACCTCCGAAGAAATGATTGCTTATATGGGGAAAAATAACACCCCAGAACCAATCGAAAAAGTATCCCCGGATAAGCCCGCCGACCGCACCTCGCCGGCGGACGAGGAACCGGTGGGAAGCGAAAAACCGGAATCACCCCCATTAACCTTGGTTGACAAAATACGGATTGTTTGCGAGAAACACCAGGAATCCTACCGAACAATTAGCAAAGAGTATGGGCTGGATCCCATGATTTATGCGATAACACATTCGGATAACGCTAAGTATGTTGTCGAATGGCTCTACGAACACGGTTATTTAGATTCGGACAAACAATTTTGCGACCCATTTATGGGGAATGGCCTATTGGTACACTTAGCCCACGTAATTACGGGGGCAGACTCAACGGGATACGAGATAGACCCCCGCATACATCAAGAAGGGGTTAGAATATCTGACGAGCTCTCCGAACTAGGCACGGTTAATCCCCAACACATTCATTTGATTCCGGGCGACTCTTCGTACGTATCGCTTCTTAAGTCTTACGATGTGTTTTATATCCTCCCGCCATGGTCTGATGGCGTACCCGATCCCATGCGGGTTTTTTCTATAATCACAGAAATGAAACCAGGCGCAATCATGGTTCTAACTGACGGCATTGATCCTGAGAGCATATATTACAAGCCCCTTCATCTTGAACGATACATTGAAAAGATAGATGACATTTGGGGAGGGACAGTATACCGCCGCACCTCGCCGGCGGAACCAATGCTGCCTCAACCGGCTGTTCCGCAACTAGATCCTATTAAAGAGAATGAAGATAAGCAGCTAGATGCGGCCTGGGGCGCGTAAGGCTGAACTAAAAAGTGTGCCGAATGTGTTGACATTTGGCACAAGATAGTGTATACTTATTTCTATGAAAGGCAAAAGAATACAGTGGGATCAGGAGAAGAACGAAAAGTTAAAAAGAGAGCGGGGTATCTCATTTGAAGAAATTGTAGTTTGCATCGAAAACCGGCAGGTATTAGCCATTATTGAAAATCCCAACAAAAAATACAAAGGGCAAAAGATATTTGTTTGTGTATTGAATAACTATATCTATTATGTACCATTTACCAAATGCAGGGAGGGAGTACTTCTTAAAACTATTATTCCAAGTCGTAAATTCACCAGAAAATATCTAGGGAAAGGAGATGCCAAAAATGCGTAAATATAAACTCAGCAAGGAAGAAAAGAGTCTGCTAAACTCTATTGAAAAGGGCAAGTGGAAAACTGTTAAAAACATGAAGGCCGAAATCAACAAATTCGCAGGATATGCAAAAAAGACTCTAAAAAAGGATCAAAGAATCAGTATCCGTATATCAAAACAAGATCTTATAGGTATTCAGTCTAAGGCTGTTGACGAAGGCATCCCATATCAAACCCTTATTACAAGTATAGTGCATAAGTATGTAAACGGCAGGTTGAGGCCCCGGACTTAAACCCTGGCTACTTTTTTTATTTGAAATTGCTTCGTCGGCCCTTCGGGCCTCCTCGCAATGACAAGTACCTTGTAACAGCACAAAAAGCTTGACATACAGCTTATAATAGTGTATATATAAGATACTACCTTATACAAGGAGAAGGTAGGAAGAAGTGGGTCGAAGACCCACTTTTTTTTGTGAAAGGGAAAAATATGCAGATTTTGGACAAAGTTAAGGAGCTTATCTCTAATCTATTACAGGATAACGGGATAGAGCTTGTGGATATCAGCTATAGGCGTGGAAAAGGCACAATGATCCTGAAGCTTCTTGTGGATAAGGAAGGTGGAATTACACTGGATGACTGCTCACGGCTCAATGAGGATATAGGAAAGGTCCTGGATGAAGCGAATGCGATGCCTGATAAGTATCTTCTGGAGGTTTCCTCCCCTGGGTTGGACAGGCACTTAAAGACAAAAAGAGATTTTGAGCGCGTGATGGGCAAAAAGATCTATGTGCACACGTATGAGCCTATACAGGAAAAA
>CAYVIU010000095.1:0-5257 GCA_964451625.1 uncultured Planctomycetia bacterium
TAATCGGCATGGGCTGTACCATCGGCGGTTTCTACACCGGCTGGCCGGCCCTGTAGAGCGCCTCAAAAAGGAAATGGAATTAATTGCCGGAGGCAACTACTCGAAAAGGATCAAGATGCGCAAAGACGATGACCTGAGGCCCATTGCAGACGGAATAAATCAACTACTCGATAAAATAGGGGGATAAGATTAAACCGATCATCCATGTTGGCGCATCGCTGGCGGTAGGCACGGCCGTATATCATGTTTCCGATTCCTGGCTTGCCGGGAGTTTAAGTTTTTTAGCGGGTGTATTTATAGACCTGGATCATCTCCTGGATTATTTTATGACTTACGGGATCAACTTTGATGTAAGAAGGTTTTACAGGGTTTGCGCTAATGTAAGGCTCAAGAAGGCATATTTATTGCTGCATTCCTTTGAACTGGTTATTATCATGTGGGCGTTTATTCTTATTGCAAAGCCTTCCTTTTTATGGACTGCGGTAGCGATAGGTTTTACGCATCACCTGATTCTGGATCAGATAGCCTATAAGAAGTTCAGGAGGGCGGGGATAAAGCTTAATAATTTCAGGTATTTTTTCCTATTTCGCATGAAACACAACTTTAACAGGAAGGCCTTTATAGAAAATGTCAAAACCCTCTAATGTCTTAGTGATAAATCCGGGTTCAACATCCACAAAGGTCGCGCTTTTCGACGGGGAGAAGAGGCTTTTTCAGGAGAACATCTCTCACAGCCCTAAAGAACTGGGCCGCTTCGGTTCGGTATACAGACAAAAGGACTTCAGGAAAAGATTAATCCTTAATTGCTTAAAGAAAAAGAAAATTTGCCCGGAGGCCATCGGCATTATTGTGGGCAGGGGAGGCCTTACAAAACCCATAGCAGGCGGCATATATTACATTACACCAAAGATGCTCAGGGACATAAAAAACAAAAAGATTCACGGCAGGGAACATGCATCAGGCCTTGGCTCCCTGATAGCATATGACATAGCAAAGGCCCTTGAGATAAAGGCCGTTACCATGGACCCTGTGGCCACCGACGAGATGTCTGAAATAGCAAGGGTATCAGGTGTGCCTGAGATTGCAAGGAGAAGCCTTTTTCATGCATTGAATGTAAAGGCCGTTGCAGGAAAGGCCAGGGCAAAATTAAAAAAGAAAAACGCACGATTAGTCATTGCCCATATGGGCGGGGGGATCTCAGTAGCCGCGTATGAAAACGGCAGGGTGATAGATGTAAACAATGCGGTGCTCGGCATGGGGCCATTTAGCCCGCAGAGGGCCGGGAGCCTTCCCCTGGCAGACCTTGTAGAATTGGCCTTTTCTAAAAAATATTCGAAAAACACTCTCCTCAAAAAACTGGCCAAGAAAAGCGGCCTCACCGGATATCTCGGCACAGACGACGTCATTAAGATACAAAAACGTATCAGATGGGGCGATAGAAAAGCAAAATTAATCCTTACCGCGCTTGCCTACCAGATTGCCAAGGAAATAGGGGCGTATGCGGCAGTGCTTAACGGGAAAGTCGACGCAGTCGTTTTTACAGGAGGCCTTTCACGTTCAAGCTCACTTATCAGGCTCCTGAAAGAAAAGGTATCGTTTTTGGCCAAGGTGCTTGTCTTTCCGGGGGAAGAGGAACTAAACGCCCTTCGGGACGCGGGTCTGGCAGTATTAAGAAAAAAGATAAAGGTAAAAAGATATTGATATGGAAGAGATAAGGTTTCACGGAAGGGGCGGGCAGGGATCGGTTGTGGCAAGCGTGCTTCTGGCGCAGGCCGCGTTCATGGAAGGCAAGATAGTCCAGGCATTCCCTTTTTACGGAATAGAGCGGCGGGGTGCACCCGTAACCGCATTCACGCGCATAGATGATAAAAAGATACGCATCAAGCACAAGATCGATGAACCCGGATACGTGGTGGTGCTGGATTCCACACTCATAGGAATGGTCGATGTAACAAAAGGCCTTAAAGCCGGCGGGCTCGTGCTTATAAACACCAATGAAGCGAACAAGACGTTTGGGTTTGAAAAAGATTTTAAAGTGGCCACAATTGATGCCGGGACAATCGCGAATGAGTTCGGCCTCGGGTCAAAGTCCTCACCCATTGTAAATACGGCTATCCTCGGGGCATTCGCAAAGTTTACCGGATTGGTGAAGATGGCCTCAGTTATCGACGCCATAACCGAAAGGGTACCAGTAAAGGTAGAAGGAAATGTCAAAGCAGCAGAACAAGCATTCAAAAAAGTCTCAATTCAGAAGTGAGAAGGACCTCCCGCACTGCGCGGTGTCCATCACTAATACGTGTTCCAATAAAACCGGGACATGGCGTTCTATAAAACCGGTTATTGATATTGCTCTTTGCTCAAAGTGCATGATATGCTGGAAGTTCTGCCCTGAGCCGTGTATTTTGATCAAAGACGGAAAGCCTGTGATAGATTACGACTACTGCAAGGGTTGCGGCATATGCATTGAGGTATGCCCGAAAAGAGCAATAAAATTAGAGGAAGAGAAAAAATAGATGAAACGTGTCATAAGCGGCAACCATGCTGTATCTTACGCGGCCAAGGCCTCTAAGGTTGAGGTAATAGCCGCGTACCCGATTACGCCTCAGACAGAGGTGGTTGAAAAACTCTCTGAGATGGTTGCAAAAAAAGAACTCCCCGCAAAATACATAAGGGTGGAGAGCGAACATTCAGCCATGGCAGCCTGCATAGGTGCGGCCGCCGCAGGCGCAAGGGCATTTACTGCTACTTCGTCGCAGGGCCTGGCCCTCATGCATGAGATGCTGCACTGGGCAGCCAACGCAAGGATGCCGATAGTTATGGCTAATGTAAACCGCGCCATGGCTCCCCCGTGGAGCATATGGGCTGACCAGACAGACTCGCTTTCACAAAGAGACACAGGATGGCTCCAGTTTTACTGTAAAGACAACCAGGAGATCTTTGACACAATAGTTCAGGCATATAAGATCTCTGAAAAGGTCCTTTTACCGTCAATGATACTTCTGGACGCATTTATATTGTCGCATACATATGAAGTGGTTGATATACCTGATCAGAAAAAGATCGACGCGTTTCTTCCTGTCTTTGAGCCCAAAAGGCTTCTTGACGCAGCCAGGCCCTCCAGTTTCGGCGGGCTTACAGGCCCGGATTGGTATTATGAGATGAGGTTTAAGATTCAGGGGGCCATGGACAAGGCATTGGTTGTTGCAAAAGACGTGGACTCTGAGTTCGGAAAAACATTCGGAAGAAGTTACGGTCTTGTGGAAGAATATAAATGCAGTGATGCCCAAACAATACTTTTTGTATCGGGGAGCATGGCCCAGACAGCCGAAGAGGCAGTGGATAAATTAAGGCACAGCGGTGTGAAGGCGGGATGCGCCCGCATCAGGGCATTCCGGCCGTTCCCCAAAGAAGATGTCAGGCGCATTGCCAGGGGCAAGCGTTCCATCGGCGTTGTTGACAGAAACATATCTTTCGGAAGCGAGGGCATATTTTTCCAGGAGACAAAATCCGCCTTATGCAATAAGGCCAATTGTCCACCTGTTAAGGGGTTTATCGCAGGCCTGGGCGGCCGTGAAGTCACGAGGGGGGATTTTGAAAAAATGGCGGACATGATCTCCCCCGGGAAAAAACCGATTGAAGAGATTACCTGGATAGGGCTTAAAAAATGAAAAATCCTAAATTATCGATACCACAGGAAGAATTTGTAAATCCCGGGCACGTTGCCTGCCAGGGCTGCGGGGCAGTCCTTGCAATGAGATACGCCCTGAAGGCCCTTGGCAAAGATACGGTAGTGGTGCTCCCGGCGTGCTGCTGGACTATTATAAGCGGCGCGTTTCCTTCAGCAACATTGGATGTACCGCTCTTTCATACGGCGTTTGAGACAGCCGCCTCCACTGCGTCAGGAGTGCGCGCAGCCATTGACGCCAAAGGCAAAAAGACAAATGTGCTTGCATGGGCAGGAGACGGCGGGACCGCTGACATAGGGCTTCAGGCCCTTTCCGGGGCAGTGGAGAGGGGAGAGAACTTCATATATGTCTGCTATGACAATGAGGCATACATGAATACAGGAATACAAAGGAGTTCATCCACGCCATACGGAGCATGGACGACAACAACTCCTTTTCCCGGGAAAACCACGCCTAAGAAAAATGTTGTTGAGATAATGGTGGCGCACAGGATCTCTTATGCCGCCACCGCAAACATTGCATATCCCGAAGATTTTGTAGCCAAACTAAAACGAGCCAGCCAGATACGCAGTACCAAATATATTCAGATCTTCAGCCCATGCCCTGTGGGCTGGAAGTATTCGTCCGAGCTTACGGTAAGATTGGGGAGGCTCGCCTATCAATCTTGCGTTTATCCCCTATACGAAGTTATAGAAGGAAAGTACACCATTAAAAAACCGGCCAAAGAAACCCCAGTTTCCGAATACATAAAACTGCAATCCAGATTTAAGCATCTGGATAAGGCCGCAATTGATGCGATCCAGAAAACCATTGATTATGAATGGGAAAGGCTTATAAAAAAGGAGAAGGAATCTTAAAATGGCTACAAAATTATTGGTAATAGATGACGAAAAGGAGATGGTCGAAACCATAAAAAGCATCTTTAAAACAAGGGGCTTTGATGTAGTGACCGCAGGTAACGGCGAAGAGGGATTCCAAAAGGCCAAACAGGAAAAACCGGACATCGTGATCTGTGATATAAACATGCCCAGGCTTGACGGCTGGGGACTATTGAAAAAGATAAGGGAAGAATGCTCTGAGTGGATACCCGTTATCATGCTCACTGTGTTGAAAGATATGTCTGATGTAAAAAAAGGTTACGAGCACCAGGCAGACTATTATGTCACCAAGCCTTTTGAAGTCAACGCCCTTTTAGAAGGCGTAAGGGTAATACTCTCACTCCGCCCGGCAAGGGAAAAGCCTGATGGGGAGTAGGGTAAAAGAAAGAAACACTTTCCAACATTATATAAGGTCGGAAAGCGTTTCTGTAAGTTCTGTAAGCGGAAACAAGAAAGAAACGCTTTCCATCCTTATTGAATATTGGAAAGCGTTTCTGTAAGTGAATAATATTCCAAGGATGGCTGCAGTCACAATTGGCTTTCGCCGTGGATCCCTCTAACGGGAACAGATACTGCGCCATCCGTTATATAAGTATACCTGAAAAAAGAGACAAAATCAAGGTGAGGAAGGATAGAAACGTTTTCCAACATTATGTAATATTGGAAAACGTTTCTATCATAACCGTTTCTATC
>CAYVIU010000096.1:0-5200 GCA_964451625.1 uncultured Planctomycetia bacterium
TGTGCTGGCCTAAAATGATACTGTAGGATTCGTTTCTTTTGACCATGACATTCAACATTACGTTCCAATCATAGTCTCCGAGAACAAGAACAAATCTGCCTACATGGAGCCAGTTTACTTCATTGACAAGGTCTACATTGGCAGCTAAAAGATGGAGACCGTGCAGGGTAATCTCGCGCCTGTCTTTTCTTTCAATATTTCCATTTTCATCCATCAATGCCGCGAGGATTATGAGCAGGTTTTTGTCAAAGGGGTCGTTTATGTTTAATTTTCTTTCATAAATCCTGTTATAAAACTCATTAGCGCGCACCATATTCCTTAAGAATACTTTTGGATCCTTCTTGGAAATCTCATCAAAGATAAGGTCCAGATAAGGATACATCCTTGCAAAGTATGGGTCTTCTACGGGGATGCGCGAGGTTATGGCAAATCTCGCAAGTGTAAGCCTGGCGCTTAACTCAAGGTCAAAGCTTGTATTTTCTATAGACTGGTCCATAGACCTATACAATGTCCTCTCAAAATCAAGGTGATCTTCATAGTCGAGGACTTCTATGTGTTCGGCCCATGTGCCGGCCAGTTTAAGGTCTGCGATAAGCCTGCCTTTCGGAGTGGTGAGGCTCTGCAGTGTTTTTGTGGCTGTATCTTTCTCATAACAGATCTCATCTATGAGGGCCTTCATGTAGGTTTCATCTAAGTCATAAGTAATGGCGTATGCGGCGAAGAATCTGGCAAGTTTTGTTATGTCAGCGTTGCTCAAGTCTGCGGACGGTTTTTTAAAATTCAGGACAAATTTGCGTGTAGGGAGATCAAGGGCCTGGGTGAGTTTGTCGAGCTTGTCCTGGTCTATTTCCTTCTTCGGGGCCTCTTCAGGTTTTGCGGCTATTACTACGGGGGCCGGTTTCTTGGCCTTGTCTTCCGCGATTTCCCTGGCATGCTCATCCGGAGAATATTCATACACTGCCAGCCTCAGAGATGTGCCGTCTTTAGTAATACCCCCGCGGTTTGCAATCCATTCAGGACGTTTGACTTTGGCCAGTTTTCCATCAGGATCAACCGTGTAATATTGCTTAACATAAACTTTACCTTTATTGAGATCCTCATGAATTGATAAAACCCTCTTTTCGCCTTTGAAATACTGATATGTAACAGTTGTGAGTTTATTATTTTCATCATACGACCTGGTTATGGTGCGCTCGTCATTATCAAAATCCATGTGTCTGACGATTTCCCCGAGTTTTTTATCTCCTGAGACATATAGATTGTTGGCGTAAGTAACCCTTCCTGTAAATCGCTCTTCTACCTCTTCTATAGAACGGATCTTTCCACTCAATTCGCCCTCGGGTGTAATGTCAAAGTATCTAGTGTCAAGATGATCCAGAATATTCCATCGATCATCCTCTGAAACAATTATGGCTGTTTCTCCGTCGGGTGTATTGTAATATTTTGCTATTATGAATTCACCTTTTTTGCCTTTGTATTCGGAAACGCGTACATCTCTTGATAATATCTCCCCTTCGTGTGTGGTTATTCCATTTGGCCCTATGCTTACATTCATCTGTAGGCCGAGGTATTTTACAGACTCTTTGGTTTCTTTATCGTATGAAGAAACCTTCCATATGTTTCCGCCTAAATATTCATAGTAAAGAGTGCTGTCTTCATTGCGGCCTGGTAAATATCTATAGTAAAAAGTGCCGTCTTCATTACGAACTCGTTCCTTCTCAGTGGAGAGAGTTTGCCCTACCCCTCCTTTGCTGTCGATACTGACACGCCTGGCAGGAGTCCATGCTACGACTTCTTCTTTGTTTCCTTCAAATACAACAAAGGCCTTCCCTCTTTGCCATGCAGGAACAGATTCGTGGTTTGTGTATGCGGTGTATATGATTCGGCGGCCTATACCATGTCCTGTGTCTACATAGCCATATCTTGAATGGAGCCTTCCGGGATCAGCTGCTACATACCTATCTACATTTCTCCCGGCATATCTACAATATTCTGTTTCCCACTTTGTGGACGGATCTGCGTAACGGGCCAGAGGATCGCTGCCCCTTGCCATCTTTCCGGTTTCTTTATTGAGCCTGGCTGCATATGCTGTCCAGGTATTGTACCGGGTGTTGTAATCCTTTTCGAAAAGCAGAGTTCTACCGTTTATCCTGTGGTTGTTGTATGCATATGGTTTTTCCATGTGAACATCATACTCTGGCTCTTTGGCAAGGGTTGAGCCCACTTCCAGGCTATCAACACTGCTATTTTTTACATGGGCCAATATCCGCAATTTACCTTTCTTCGTAGCGTCGGTTACATAAGTAGGGGCAACCAGCGTGGATTTATTTATAAGGTTTTTGTATACCTTATGCCCCTTCATTATCGGATGGTTAAAATGCCTTATGATGACATAGTCTCCTTCAAGGCCTAAATATGTCTTCAGGTAATAATACCTCTGGAAAAGCCTTCCTGTGGAAACAACCACCCCATCTTCAATCTTGGTGCCTATTGTTGTGGCTATAACCCTGCTTTTTGTGCCATCTTCATTAATTTTGCGCACATTATATTTATCAATAACATAGTCTGCTTTTTCATACTCATATTTTCCATTTTCTGTTCGGCCGACAAGGCGCTCCTTGTCCTGGGCGGGCCTTTCCTGCGCCTGCGGCTTTTCTCTTGCGGCGGGCACATCCTTCGGCATAAGGGCTGCCAGTTTTTTAAGGTCTTCGGATTCAGTAACTAGCTTAAGCTGGGTTTCATCTTCTTTCTGAAGGCCAAAGAGTGCGGGGGCATATTCATGTACGGTAGGTAGAACGTTCAGGGTATCGAGTGTCAGGACCTTGACTCCCTTATCATAATAATCGTAGTATGTGCCTAATCTTTCACCCCTTGTGTCGTATTCATTCCTTGTTACAAGCTTTCCGTCCTCTCCTATGTTGACGCTTTTATCACTCCTTGCCCTGATAGTGTCCCCTGCAACAAAAAGGGCTTTATTGTAGACAACCTTACCCTGAAATGCCTCTTCTTTCTTGCCTACGAAGATCGCACCCGTGTCAAGTTCGCCTTTTTCGTTTCTGTAGGTGGGTGTTTCAACTGTGCCGTCTTCATTTATCTTAAGAGTACCTTCTTTTACTACTGCACGGGGTGTATCTATAGTGGGATTGCTTGCCCGGACAAGTACGATCTTGCCATCGTCCCGTTTTACAACCAGGAAGTCTCTTCCTTTTATATTTAGGGGAATACCCTTGACCTCTTCAGCCTTTTCCTTCGGGGCTGCCGGGACAATTTGCGGGGCCTGCATGTCTTTCGGCGGCAGGACAACTTCTACGATCTCTTCCTTGCCCGGTTCTGTAGGCGGGGCACCTCCTCCTGCCTCTCTTGCTTCTTTCAGCCTGGCTAACAGGTCGTTGATTTTGTCTATACGGACCTTCTCTGTTTCTTTTTCAAGTTTTTCCGTGAGGAGATTGGCAAAGGCCTGGTTTCGTTGGAGAAGTATGTTGTTATAGTCTTTTATGGCAGCGTTTATCTTTTTATCGAGTTCTGCAAGCTTATCTTTGTCGGGGGCCTCTTCTTTAAGCATCTCTGCTCTTTCGTTGAGCAACTCGTCAATCTTATCGGCTTTATCTTTGGCGCTTTGCTTATATTTAGCTATAATTGTATTATATTCCTCTAATGTAACAACGGGCTCTTCATCGGGCTTCTCTTCCCCAACCCCGGCAACCATTCTTACGGCCTCTCCTATTATGCGGCCTAAAACATAACCTGTCTGGGCAACGATCTCTGTAAGCTCGGGGTTTGAAAGCATATCATGGCGGGCCTGCAATTCCTCCATGCTGGCATCTATCGCTTCCGGGTTAAGGTGCCTGAAATCTTTAAGGATAGCAATGGCCTCGTCTAAATGTGCAAGGGCGTCTTCGTTGTTCCCCTCTTCAATTGCCTCATTGTATCCATTTATTTCGGCCTCATAGGCCTCCATGCCTTCGTTAAATGCGGCGAATTGGGCACTCCATTTCTCCTGCGCTTCCCTCATCTTGGCTTCATCCTGACGGTTCATGAAATAGTTTATGGATTTCTCGGCCAAGCTGGGGCCGCCTAAATGCAAGAAACCGGCAACACCTATTGCGACTGCCATACCGACCTTATTGCTCACCCCTCTTCTGATAAGGCCCATTTGCTTGAGACGCGCCTTTTCTTCAGCCTTAACATCAGCTTCTGCGAGAGGCCCGAGTTCTCTTGATAAATCCTGTAAGTCGCTGCTGTCTGAGGGCAAAGATGCAAACATCTCTTCGACCTTACTCTGCCTTCGAGCAGCCATGTCCGGGAGTGATATCCTTGTCGCAGGGGTTTGATCAGCTTCGTCTTCAGGTATTGCCTGGCACATCTTTGCCAGGGAGCTTAGTTGTACTTCTGTCTGGCCTTCGTCATAAAGCTTCTGTGCTTCGTTGGCATATGCCTCTTCCGGTTTTTTCTCTACACCCAGATGGACAAAGCTTGTGCTGGCCTCTGCAAGCTTCATTGAATCAAGGTACAGCTGCCTGGCGGATATAATTGACTGGATTATATGGGCGCGTATCAGGTCTTCTGCATTAGCACCTGCTTCTTTCGCATTTTCTCTGATTGCATTCTTTGCTTCTTCTATGCGGGATTTGACCTTGTTAACGGCGGCTTCGATTATCGGGCCAAGTTCTTCGTCATACAGCGGCCTGCCGTCGTCTGTGGTAAGACTGAGCTCTTTGAAACCAAGCTCTTCGAAAGAGGTCTTAATTCCAAAATTGACGGATAAGAAAAGTAAAAACTCGAACCTTCCTTCTTTTGTTTTAAGAAGTTCTTTTCTTGATTCTATTACAGCCCTGATTGCGTCTTCCAGGAATTGATCAAGCTCTTCTTCTGTGGCATCTTCCATTTTGGTTTTTTGCTCATTGAAGCGCTCAACAAAGGGCCTTGTCTTATTTTCATTCTTGACCATGTTCCTTCTCTGGTCAGATGCCCTGTCCCTTATGGTCTTCTGATTCTTGACTATGATAGCCCTTGCCCTCATGCCGCTTATACCTTTGAGTGAGTTTAATTCTAAAATATCCGTACCTTTTCTCTTCATTATCCGCTCAAAGGTTTTTCTGCCGCCATGCACAGCTATTATGTCATTGTCTAAAGAGATTATTTCCCTAGTGCTTCCTCTCCGCCCCCCCCTTGCACCCCTTCCCTGTACCTGTCTGACAAT
>CAYVIU010000097.1:0-5164 GCA_964451625.1 uncultured Planctomycetia bacterium
GAAGGTCAGCGCAAGGATATTTTCGGGCCTCAAATCCTTTTTTGATGCCAGAAGGTGTGCGATTCTTGTGGTGATAACCCTTGTCTTGCCGGTCCCGGCACCCGCCACAATAAGGACCGCCCCCTCGGTTGTCTTAACAGCAGTCTTTTGTTCGGTATTAAGGTCTTTTAATACATTCATTGTTCTAAATATCCTTTAAGGGGATTGACCGGCTTTCCGTTCTTCCGCACCTCAAAGTGCAGGTGCGCATCCATTGATTTATAATTCGCATTTCCGGTCTTGCCGACCGCACCTATGACCTCTCCCTGCCGCACCCTTTTTATCCATTTAAAATTGATACTGTCCAGGTGCGCATAAAAAGTGGAGAGATCGGGTGAATGAATAATTTTTACGAATTTTCCGTAGCCGTAAGGGTGCTCGCCTGATACGGCCCACCCGCTCTTTGCCGCGTAAACATCTTCCTTCAGCGGGGCCAGTATATCTATTCCCTTGTGCCGCCTGCCGTTTTTGCGCTTTGCCCAAAAATGGCCGTCGCCCATACCGTCATTGCGTATGGTGATACTGCCGTTTTCGGCCTTTATGGGATTAAAAAACCGGACGGTGTCTCTGTAATATAGCTTGTCCAGGCCGAAAATCAGAAGAAGCGATATGCAAATGACAAGCGGGGTTAAAAATCTTTTCTTCATGAATTATCTTGCGGAATATTTGCGCGCCAGTGTAAACACAAAGAGCCCCATCATGAACGCACCCACAAACGCCTCCGATACTGCCAGCATTTTATAAAGCGGCGCAATCCTGGGTACGATATCTCCGTAGCCAAGTGTCGTGAAGGTCACCACACTGTAATACACATGGTCCCAGATATTCAACACATAGTTTTTGTCTGTCGGGTACCTTACTGCCTTCAAGAGATAGAACGCGGCTGCATAGAGAAACATGATCACACTTGACGACAATATCACCCTGTGCGGCTTCTCGCCATAGCCGCATAAAAGGCCCATCAACGCGACGGGTATATATGCAATATTTTTATCCTTCTTGAGGCGTTTTCTCTCCATGGTCTTTTCTTTAAATGATGCCCAGCTGGCGTCGTTGTACTTACCATGGGAAATAAAATAACGTTTTAAGTTGCGGTAGGCGTCTTCGGCCGCCGCATGCGTGACCTCATCAATCTTATCCACTACAAAGAATTTACCTCTTTTCTTGGAGAAGTTATGCTTTGAGATATTTTTCGCTTTTATAAGATCCGTACTCCACAGCCTGGCATTGTACAGCCTGCACTGCCAGAGGTCAGCACCGGTTAGATCAGCTTCGGATAGGATGGTATCCTCTGCATTCACCAGCCAAAGTTTTGCACCTATAAAGTTGCTCCTGGTAAGGTCTGTCCTGGCCAGAGTGCTTCCTGTAAGGTCGCTTCTCGAAAAATCACTGCCCAGGAGGTCTGCCTTTTCAAAATTGTTATGGAATAGGTCTGAATTTTTTAAAACACTCTGGGAAAGGTTTGCCTCGGAAAAATCTATAGTTGAAAGATTTACACCCTCGAGCTCGACTTTTTTCAGGTTAAAACCGTGGGCAGATTTAGTTTTCTCAAGCTCGTCCAGAAGGGCTTTTTTGTATGCGTTTTTATCGGGTGTGTGCGGCCAGCAGTATTCAGAAAGTGTCAGGGCTTTTTCCCAACATCCTTTTACTTTACAGTTTTTCTCGTTTTTCATATCAGTTCAACCAGCTCCTTTAGCGTACGCGTGTTCAGTACGTCTTTTTTGGAAAGCCATCCTCTCCGGGCAACGCTTACCCCGTAGATCATCATGTCCAGGTGATCTGTATCATGGGAATCAGTCCCTATTGTAGCCAATATGCCCAATTCTTTTGCCCGTCGCACTGCCGCATCGGTCATGTCAAGCCTGAGCGGATAGGCGTTGATCTCAAGGTACGTTTTGGTCTCCCCGGCGGCCTTAAAGACCTTCTCCAGGTCAACATCGTAAGAATCGCGTGTGCCCATAAGGCGTCCCGTGGGATGCGCTATGGTATTCACGTACTTATTCTCCATTGCGGCTATGATCCTTCCGGTGAGCTTTTCCCTGGGCTGTTTAAAGCCGCTGTGCACGGCCGCCACAACGAAATCCAGTTCTTTCAGGATGCTGTCTTTAAAATCCAGTTTTCCGTCCGGGAGGATATCCACCTCAGTGCCCGCAAGTATCCGGAAGTTATTGAATTTTTTATTTAAGGCGCGGATCTCTTCTATCTGTCTGATCAATTCTTTTTCGCTTAACCCCCCTGCTATCCTCAAACTCCTGGAGTGGTCGGTAATGGCCAGGTACTCGTATCCCTTTTTGATCGCAGCCTTTGCCATGTCCTCAATAGATGCAGCGCCGTCGGAATATGTTGAATGCGCGTGAAGGTCTCCTTTTATATCATCCAGCCGGAGGAGTTTGGGTAATTTATTTTTAAGGCTTAAGTTTATCTCGCCCGTGTCTTCCCGCATTTCAGGCGGTATGCAGGCCATACCAAGGGCCTTGTAGATATCGGCCTCTTCTTTTCTGGCAAGGACCTTGTTTGTCTTTTCCTTAAAAAGGCCGTACTCGTTCAGTTTGCAGCCGGCTTTCATAGCGGTTTTTCTTAATGCTATATTGTGCTCCTTGGAGCCGGTAAAATACATATGGGCCGCCCCGAAGCCTTCGTCTTCAACCACTCTTAAATCGACCTGTATATTCTCCCTTGTCATCACACTCGATTTTGTGGGACCGTGCGCGAGTATGTCTTTCACGCGCGGGAGCTTGACAAAGGTGTTCATAATCTTTTTAGATTCTTTTGAGGTAACAAGGATATCGATATCCCTCACGGTTTCCTTCATGCGGCGAAGGCTCCCGGCAGGCTCTATCCTCTTGATCCTGCACCGCTTTTTAAGGGCCTCTATGATCTCTTCGGCTACAGGATACACCGCACCGAGCGGGGACCTGCCCTTTCCCTTTTTGACAAAACCTATGCCGCGAATGATGTTGGATATTGTCTTTTCTTTTACCCCCGGCACATCCTTGAATTTCCCGGCCAGGAGTTTTTCCTCAAGGTCGGCCATGCTCTTTACCTTTAAATTGACGGCAAGGAGTTTTGCTGTCTTGGGGCCTATGCCCGGGATGGACAAAAGTTCAAGAGCGGCTCCCGGAGTGCCTTTTTTAAGTTTTTCGTAGAATTTGAGTTTGCCGGTCTTGAGGTATTCTGTGATTTTCTCGGCAAGATCCTTTCCTACTCCGGGGATTTCTTCAAGTTTGCCTTTTTCTCTTATCTCTTTTACGTCTTCGGAGAGTCCGAGGATGGTCTCGGCGGCCTTGCGGTATGCCCTTATGCGAAAAGGGTTCTCTTCCTGAATTTCAAGGATGTCGGCAATATTGGCAAAAATCTCAGCTATATCTCTATTTTTCAATTATTTAAGTAAACCCGATACTATCTGGCTTACAGTCTTTCCGTCTGCCTTACCTCCTGCCTTGGACATTACAAGCTTCATGACCTTGCCCATCTCTTTCTTGGAGGTGGCCCCGCTTTCGGCAATGGCCTCTTTCACCAATTTCTCGATCTTCTCTTTCGGCATCTCCTGGGGCGCATACGGCTTCAAGACCTCGAGTTCTTTCTTTTCCTTATCTGCCAGATCGGTTCTGTTGCCTTTTGTAAATTGTTCTATGGATTCCTTGTGCTTCTTTATGCGGCTCTTTATGACCTTGATTACGTCTTCATCCTTGAGCTCAACCCGCTTCTTCTGGATAAAAACGCTCTCTATGTCGGCCTTGAGCATCCTGAGGCTGGATACCTTATTCTGGTCCTTGGCCTTTACCGCCTCTGTCAAATCTTTGTTTATTTTCTCCTCCAGGCTCATGGTTTAGCTCCTTGTTTACAGGGGGACACTTCTCCTCACAAATCTGGGACACTTCTCCTCACGATTTGAGAACCGTCCCTGTTATTTGATATAATTATAACATATAAGAGGTTAGATATCTACTAGTAATTCGCCGATACCCTGCATCACAAGATCTGTGGCCTTTTCCAGGGCCTCTTCCTTAATAATATCCTCCTGATGGCGTTCAAATTTAATGGGCCTTCCTATCTTAACGAGAACGCGGTGCCTCCTGGGAAACGTTACCCCCCTCGGGTATGCCTTGAATGCCCCCGATACACCTACAGGCACAACCGGCGCCCCGCTTTTGAGCGCTATCACCGCAACCCCTGTGCCCGCCTTGCAGAGCTTTCCGTCAAAGCTCCTTGTGCCTTCAGGAAAGATGCCGACGACATCTTTTTCTTCGAGGGCGGCCAGGGCCTTTTTCACCGTGCCGTTTGTCCTTATGCAGCCGGTTACCTCATGGATGGCCTTTAAAAGCTTTACGTCATAGACATTATAATGCGAAATCCACCTTATGACCGGCCGGATACTTATGCTTATAAGGGGCGGGTCTGCAAAGCTTGAGTGATTGGCCGCAATGATATACGGCCCTTCCTCCGGAAGGTTTTCTTTTCCCTCAACCTTGAGAGGAAAAAAGATAAATGATATAATGCCAAATAAAAACTTAAGGAATGCATTTATGAATATTTCAAAATTAGTCTGTTTTTTCATATAGGCTGTCCAGGAGATCCTTGTATTCGGCTGTCACCACCCTTCTCTTTATTTTTAATGTCGGGGTGAGTTCTCCCCGGTCCTGGGTGAGTTCCTTATCCAGGATTATAAAATCCTTTATCTGCGCGAAGCCCGGCAGGTCTTTTTGCCGCCTGGCTATCCTCCTTGAGATAAACTGTTTTACTTTCTCGTTTTTGATGAGTTCTGTCATGTTGGTGTAGGGTATCTTTTTATAATCGGCGTATTCGGCCAGTTTTTTAAAATCAGGCACAACAATGGCCGTAATGTATTTACGCCGGTCACCGTAGAGCATGCAGTCGCCGAGATAGCGGTCTGCCTTCAAAATGGTTTCGATTTCTAATGGGGCTACATTCTTTCCGCCGCTTGTCACTATGATGTCTTTTTTTCTGTCGGTTATTACCAGGTACCCGTCTTCATCAATGTGCCCGATATCCCCCGTGTGAAGCCAGCCGTCTTTTATGGTATTCTCCGTATCTTCATACTGCCTATAGTACCCTTTCATCACCCCGGGCCCCTTCACCAGGATTTCCCCGCCGGAGGAAATCT
>CAYVIU010000098.1:0-5129 GCA_964451625.1 uncultured Planctomycetia bacterium
CTTAATGAGCTTAACACAATCGAGTCCATGGAACTCCTGATTGAAAAGCTCAAGAAGACCAAGACCAATGCAGAGTTTTTAATGAGTATCAATCACATTTAATAAGGAGGAAGGAAAGAATGAAAAAGAAGATTCATCCGGAGTATAAGGACACAACCATTACCTGCGCATGTGGTGAGGTAATACACACACGTTCCACGAAAGAGAACCTGAAAGTGGAAATATGCTCAAAGTGCCACCCGTTTTTTACCGGCAAGCAGAAGCTTCTGGATTCGGCGGGCAGGGTTGAGAAATTCAAAAAACGTTACGCAAAAAAGAAAAAATAAAAATGTTTGAGGAATTCGAAAAAAAGAAGGCTCGCTACAGCGAGCTGCAGTCGTTGATTGCTGATCCGAAGGTGATTGCTGACAAGAATCTTTACAGAAAGCACACAAAGGAGCTGTCAGACCTTTCACGCCAGGTTTCCAGGTACAACCGCTACCTGAAGCTCATGAAGGAATTAAAAGAGCTTGAGCGGGAGCTGCCTGAGCAGAAGGACCAGGATTATATTGAGCTCGTCCAAAAAGAAAAGAAAGAGATCGAAGAGAAACTCTCTAAGCTGACCGAGGAGCTTGAGGATATCCTCCTTGAAAAAGACACACACGCCTCAAAAAACGTCATCATGGAAATCAGGGCAGGTACAGGGGGCCTGGAGGCAGGGCTTTTTGCAGGGGATCTCTTCCGTATGTATTCAAAGTATGCGTCAAAGCAGGGCTGGAAGATAGAGACGATGAGCTCAAGCGTTACAGAAAAAGGCGGGTTTAAGGACATTGTATTTTCCGTCTCAGGCACTGATGTCTATGGAAAACTCAGACTTGAAAGCGGTACACACAGGGTCCAGCGTGTCCCTGAAACAGAGGCTTCAGGGAGGATCCATACCTCGGCCGTAACTGTAGCAGTTTTACCTGAGGCAGAAGAGGTGGATCTTGAGATAAATCCTTCTGACCTTAAAATAGATGTATTCAGGGCAGGCGGAAGAGGCGGCCAGCATGTAAACGTCACTGACTCTGCGGTAAGAATCACGCATTTACCCTCGGGCACTGTTGTCAGCTGCCAGGATGAGCGGTCACAGCATAAGAACAAGGCAAAGGCAATGAAGGTCCTGAGGGCCAGGATTCTCGAAAAGCGCGAAAGCGAACACCGCGCAAAGATTTCCGCAGACAGAAAAAAGCAGGTAGGTTCCGGCGACAGGAGCGAGAAGATAAGGACTTATAATTTTCCGGACAGCCGCGTGACCGACCACAGAATCAAGCTTGTTCTGCATAAGCTGGAAGCCATATTGAACGGCGATCTGGACGAACTTGTCCAGGCACTTAAAAAGGCTGACAGGGACATTAAACTCGGAAGGAAGAAATGAAAAAGATTAAATTCATGGACCTGGACCTGGTTGTGCCAAGAGATGTTTTTACCCCGCGGCCTGAGACAGGGCTACTTGTAAATGTATCACTTTTTGCATTATGGGTAAATGGCGGCTATAAAGAGAATGCCAGGATCCTTGATATAGGAACCGGTTCAGGCAACATAGCTATTTCGTTGACAAAGTTTAACAAGCACTGTAAACTAGTCAGTCTCGACATCACGGATGCATCATTGGACGCTGCAAGGGCAAATGCCCAGCTGAACAATGTTGCCGACAGGATACAATTTATTAAAAGCAATCTTTTTAATGCGCTGCATGATAAGTTCCGTGGGAGTTTTGACTGCATAGTCTCCAATCCGCCGTATGTGGCAAAGTGGGAGATAAAGACCTTATCCGATTACGTTCAGGATGAGCCGCGCGTGGCCATTGACGGCGGTGAGGACGGCTTAAATTTTTACAGAAAGATTATCAGTACCGCACCCAGGTATTTAAAAAAAGGCGGCTGCCTTGTAATGGAAATAGGCTATAATCAATCATATTTTGTAAAAGAACTCATTGAAAAACAAAAAGGGTTCACTGACATGGAGATGTATAAAGATGAGCAGGGGCTTGATAGGATCGTAAAGGTGCGATATGGATAAACTCATCATAGAAGGCGGGCCAAGATTAAAAGGTGTAGTTGAGATAAGTGGGGCGAAGAATTCATGCCTGCCTATCCTGGCAGCGACCCTTCTGACCGATGAGAAGTGCGCCATAAAAAACGCGCCGAATCTCAATGATGTTTCGACCATGCTCAAGATACTGCGTTCACTCGGTAAAGACGCGAGCCTCGAAGGAGGCGTTATAACTGTAGCTCCGACGGACGAGGCCAGTCATGTTGCGCCGTATGAGTTGGTAAGCACCATGCGCGGTTCAATCTGCGTGCTGGGGCCGCTTTTAGGAAAACTTAAGCGCGCAGAGGTTTCTTTTCCGGGAGGATGTGTTATCGGCCCAAGGCCCATAGACCTGCACCTTAAAGGCATGCGCTCCCTCGGAGTAAAACTTGATTTGAGGCAGGGTTACATTGTGGCAGAGGCAAAGAGGCTCAGAGGCGGCCATGTGTATTTAGGAGGGCATTTCGGCTCAAGCGTGCTTGCTACAGCAAATGTAATGATGGCTGCAACCCTTGCAAAAGGAAAGACTGTTATAGAAAATTCAGCCTGCGAGCCCGAGATAATAGACCTTGCGAATTTCCTGAAAAAGATGGGCGCGAGGATAAAAGGCATTGCCACCCATAAACTGGAGATAACCGGAGTAAAGCGCCTCAAGGGTGCGACGCACTCTGTTATTCCCGACAGGATTGAGGCAGCCACATTTATAATAGCCGCCCTGATAACAAAGGGTGAGATAACACTCAAAGGTGTGAAGCGTGAACACCTGAACTGCATTATAGATAAATTAAAAGAGGCAGGCGCGGATATAAAGCTGGCAAAAAATTCAATAAAGGTAAGATATAAAAAGAAATTAAAACCCATTGATGTCACGACCCTCCCGTATCCGGGGTTTCCGACAGATCTGCAGGCGCAGATCATGAGCCTGATGGCAGTCACCGACGGGATATGCGTTATAACCGAAAAGATATATCCTGAGAGGTTTATGCACATAAGTGAGTTGAGCAGGATGGGCTCTGATATAAAACTTGAAGGGCCGACCGCAATTGTTAAAGGAGTGAAGGCATTGAGCGGCGCAGCTGTTATGGCATCTGATTTAAGGGCGAGCGCGGCATTGGTGCTGGCAGGGCTCGTGGCCAGGGGAAAGACAGAGATCTCACGCGTCTATCACCTTGACCGCGGTTATCAAGAAATAGAAAAGAAGTTATCAAAGTTGGGCGCCAGGATATGGCGTGAAAACGAGTAAGGAGGAAAAAAATGGCAGTAGTACTTCGACTGAAGCGCATCGGGACAACTAAAAAGGCTGTTTACAGGATCGTCGCGACTGATTCGAGAAATCCCAGAGACGGCCGGTTTATCGAAGAGATCGGGCTTTATGACCCGAGGATAAACCCGGCACTTATAAAGGTCAAGAAAGACCGCGCGGATTACTGGATTGGTGTGGGCGCGAAGCCGTCACCGACTGTATCGAAACTTCTCAAAAAAGCAAAATAGATGAAGATAGATATACTCACCCTTTTTCCTGATATGTTTAAGAGTGTATTCGGAGAGAGTATGATAAAAAGGGCAAAACAAAAAAAGGTCATTGACATAAAAGTTCATAACTTGAGGGACTGGACGCATGACAGGCACAGGACCGCTGACGACCGCCCGTTCGGCGGGGGTCCGGGAATGGTTATGAAGGCAGGGCCGATCTATGGGGCCGTCGAGGAATTGACCGGAAAAAGAAAAACGAAAACCACCAGAATCATCATGCTCACGCCTCAGGGCAGGAAGTTTGATCAGGGAGCGGCTAAAAAATTATCAAAATATAAACGCCTCATACTTATCTGCGGGCATTACGAAGGCGTGGATGAACGCGCAAGAAAAATCGCAGATGAGGAAATTTCCGTAGGGGATTATATCCTTACCTGCGGCGAGCTTCCGGCAATGGTTCTCGTAGATGCAGTGGCAAGGCTTATCCCGGGATTTTTGGGGCATGAAGATTCAAAGGTTTCAGAATCATTTGAAAAGGGACTTTTAGAATACCCGCAGTATACAAGGCCGGCAGTTTTTAAACGCATGAAAGTGCCGAAGATTTTACTGAGCGGCAATCACAAGGCAATTAATGAATGGAGAGAAAACGAAGCAATCCGGCGGACAAAAAAACGCCGCCCGGATCTAATCAAGAAACGGAGGAAGAAATGAACAAGAAAATAGAACAAATCACAAAAGGCCAGCCAAGGAATAGTTTCCCAGCATTCAGGGCAGGCAACACCATCCAGGTCTTCATGAAAATAAAAGAAGAGGGCAAGACCAGGATCCAGATGTTCGAAGGTGTTGTCATGCGCATACAGGGGAAAGGTGTATCAAAAAGTTTTACAGTCAGACGAATCTCCTATGGTGAAGGCGTTGAAAGGACGTTCCTGTTTAATTCGCCCAACATCGACAAGGTGAAAGTGGCAAAGAAGGGTAAGGCGAAAAGGGCAAAGCTTTATTACATGAGAGACAAAATTGGCAAAAAGACCAAAGTCGATGAAAAAGAAGGCGCTGGCGAGGAAGGCCCGGTTGCAGGAACCCCGCCGCTCCCGTCATCCGAAGCCCAAGTGCCGAAAGATGATGCTTCGCCACGAGAGGAAGGCCCGAAGTAAGGGATACACCTTTATTGCCGGAGTGGATGAAGCCGGCAGGGGATCTCTCGCAGGTCCGGTGGTCGCAGGGGCAGTGGTTTTAAAGACCACAAAGCTCAGCTCAAGGATTGATGACTCGAAACGCCTTACCGCTACTGCCCGCCAGAAGGCATATAAAGAGATACTGAAAAACGCCTTTATCGGTGTAGGCATTATCCCCCACACCACCATTGACCGCATCAACATATACCAGGCCACCATACGCGCCATGGAAAAGGCCCTGGCAAACCTTAAAATCCGGCCCGACATAATCCTCATCGACGGAAACGTAAAAATCCGCACCAAAAGACAAAAGAAAAACATCATCTCCGGCGATGCCAAATCAATGTCAATCGCGGCCGCATCCATAATAGCAAAAGTCACAAGAGACAACCTCATGACCCGCCTCCACAAAAAATTCCCCCAATACGG
>CAYVIU010000099.1:0-5087 GCA_964451625.1 uncultured Planctomycetia bacterium
CATGAATTGTATCCCGGTAAAGCGTGCTAAATTCGATATGAAAGCGATGAAGGAAGCCTTAAAGGCCCTGGCAAATGGAGAGGTTGTAGCCCTTTTTCCTGAGGGCACGAGGTCTGTGGACGGAACTATAAAAGAGCCAAAGCCGGGTATAGGGTTCATGGCGCATAAGGCGCAGGTGCCGATTATACCCTTCTATATAAAAGGGACCAAGGCTGCGCTTCCCAAAAATGCCAGTTCTCCCAGGCTTAATCCTATCAGCCTGTATTTTGGCGAAAGGATCGATCCGGCCAGTTTTAGGAAGGGGGATGAAAGTCCTAAAGCACAATATCTTGAGATAGCCCAGGCAGTTATGGCCAGCATAAAGGAACTGAAAGCGCGTTATGAAAATTAAGCTTTCAAGCTGCGTAGGGTTTTGTTTCGGGGTAAAGCGCGCCATCAAGCTGGCAGAGGCTGAGCTTGATAAAGGCAAAAAAATATATTCCATAGGGCCGATTATACACAATCCTCAAGTGGTGGATGATCTTTCAAAGCGGGGTCTCAAGATAGTAAAGGATCTAGATGAAGTAAAAGAAGGGCTCTTTTTGATTCCCTCACACGGTGCCGGGCCCGGCTTATTAAGGAAGGCAGATCAAAATAAGCTTAAGACAATTGATACCACCTGCCCCTTTGTTATGAAGGCGCAAAAATTGGTCAGCTCATTGAGTAAAGATGGTTATACAATCCTGATTGTGGGCGAGGCCGCACATCCGGAGATCAGGGCCCTTGTGGATTGCGCAGGGCCGAATGCAAAGGTTGTGCCGAATGAAGGCAGTATTAAAGAATTAGATCTGAAGAATAAAAAGATAAGCGTAATAGCCCAGACCACACAGTCGAAAGAAAGATTTAACAAGGTCGTAGCCGAATTAAAAAAGAAAGACTGCAAAGAACTTAAAATATTTAATACGATCTGTCAGGAGACAGTAAAACGGCAGGATGATACACGGAAGCTTGCCCAGGATGTGGAAGTTGTGCTTGTGATAGGCGGCAGGAGCAGTGCCAACACTGCGAGATTAGTCAGTATCTGCCGCAGCCTCGGGAAAGAGGCGTATCACATTGAAAATGAAAATGAAATAAATCCTAAGTGGTTTGAAGGTAAACACACTATAGGCATATCCAGCGGTGCCTCTACCCCTTACGGGATAGTAAAGGCTGTTGCGGATAAATTAGAGAAAAAGGAGGACTAACTAAGAAATGGTAGTCAGAAGAAGAAGGCGTTTTCAGGAAGAGGAAGATAAGTCAAAATTTGAGGATATCTATTCCGACAGCATCAAGGAACTAAGAGAGGGCCAGATAGTCAAAGGTATAATTGTCGGCCTGACCTCAAAAGAGGTGACCATAGATATCGGATACAAGTCTGAAGGTATTGTCCCCCTGGGACAGTTTCCTAATGCATCAGAACTCAAGGTAGGCGATGAGGTAGAGGTCCTGCTTGAGTACAAGGAAAACAGGGACGGCAGGGTTGTTGTCTCAAAGTCAAAGGCAGAACGCACCCAGGGATGGGAGAGGGTTATCGCCAACTATAAGGAAGGCGATATTATTAAGGGTAAGATCTCCCGAAAGGTGAAGGGCGGCTACATGGTGAACATCGGCGTAGAGGCCTTTTTGCCTGCGTCGCTTGTGGGAATAAGGGGTATGTCAAACCTTGATAAGACAGAGACACCCGTTGACTTTAAAATTATAAAGATAAACATACCCAGAAAGAACATCATTGTTTCCCGTCGTGAAGTATTGATGCGCGAGATGGAGGAGAACAAGATCAAGCTTATGGCCAACCTCGATAAAGGCCAGCTTGTCTCAGGCACTGTAAAGAATATTACTGATTTCGGCGCATTCATAGACCTGGGCGGCGTAGACGGCCTTCTCCACATTGCAGACATGAACTGGGGCAGGATCAGCCACCCGAGTGAAATGGTAGCAATAGGCGACAAGATAGAGGTAATGATTCTTGATGTAGACAGGAAAAACGGCAAGCTCTCACTTGGCCTGAAGCAGAAATTACCTAATCCATGGCTGGATGTGGATGTAAAGTTCCAGGCCGGCTCCAAGATTACGGGCAAGGTTGTGAACCTTCTTCCTTACGGAGCATTTATTGAGCTGGAAAAGGGCATAGAGGGGCTGGTTCACATCTCTGAGTTCTCCTGGTCCAAGAAATACGGCCACCCGAGTGAGCTTTTGGCCATTGGAGACATGATAGAGGCTGTGGTCTTGAACATTGATAAAGAAAACCAAAAAATAGCCCTTGGCATCAAGCAGCTTGAGGCAGATCCATGGAAAGATGTTGAGGCGCGCTATGTTGCAGGCAATAACATCAAAGGAAAAATCAGAAACCTCACGGATTATGGCGCATTTGTGGAGCTTGAAGAGGGCATAGAGGGCTTCATACACAATTCTGAGATGTCCTGGACAAAGAGGATCATTCATCCAAGGGATGTATTGAAGAAAGGCCAGAGGATAGAGGCCGCAATTTTGTCAGTAGACAAAACCGCGCGCAAGATAGCACTCGGCCTTAAGCAACTTACATCTGACCCATGGGAAGAAATCTTAAAAGAGTTCCAGGCAGGTACAATAGTTAAAGGAAAGGTGACAAAGGTCACGAATTTCGGTGTATTTGTAGAGCTCAAGAAAGACCTTGAAGGCCTGGTCCATGTAAGTGAAATTGCACTCGAGATCGGCAAGCCTTTAGAGTCACTTTATACCGATGGCCAGAGTGTAAAGGTGCGTGTTTTAAAGGTAGAGCCGTCTCAGCGCCGAATAGCCCTGTCTTTAAAGGACATTAAGTAAAAGTAAAAAAAGCCTGCTTACGTAACTATAACCTATATATAGGGTTAAAGCTAGCTATAAAACTTTAAACCTTTAAACCTTGTATTTTTTAAAGGATATGGTATACTTGTAGTGTAAGGAAAAATCAGGTAGTTTTTGATCTAAACTCTAGGTCGAAAAAGGCAAATCCCGCGAAAGCGGGTGACGCAAAACTTAAGAGCCTAAAGCTTAAAAAGCCAAGGCAGTCAGATACCGGAGCTTAGAGATTTTTTTGTCTCTGTTATTTCAGATGTTTTAAAAAGGTGTTGGGGGTGGGAAAAATGAAAGAAATCAGCGGTAACCACAACAATCACAACTCAGTGACCACAGTGACCTTTTTAACCAGGGAGCAGATCGACTACCTGGATAAACTTGGCAAGGACTGCCTTTTTAAGTACGGCCACAAACTTTCAAGATCTAAAATTTTATCAGACCTTGTAACGCTTCTCATGCATCTTGGCATTGATGTGAATATGATGGACCTGGACAATGGTGATTTATGGAAGAGCCTTTTGAAGGTGATGAAGGATGAAAGCAAAACAGCTACTTAAAATAATGAAGAAGGTCTTGAGCCTGTGGGTCATATTTACATTCACAGTTAGTCAAATCGCGTATGCCCTTCCTCAGGGCGTGGAAGTTGTGGAAGGCGAAGCCGATGTAACTGTAGATGGTAATACCATGACCATTGATGCGGACGCAGGCACAATTATAGATTATTCTTCATTTGACATAGCAGAGAATGAAGCAGTTGTAATAAACCTCCCTGATGCCTCAAGTGATATCCTTAATAGAGTAATAGGAGATAATATAAGTAATATAGCAGGTAATGTGGACTGTAACGGCCTTTTTATCCTGATTAATCCTAATGGTATATATGTAACACCTACAGCTAATCTTGATGTAGGCAGCCTCGTATTATCAACAAGAGATATCACAAACGAAGATTTCCTTGCCAAAGAGCACCTGTTCCAGAAGATATCCGAAGAGCAGCTCGATATACTCCTTAAAAACGCAGGTACTATAAATATAAGCGAAGGAGGGTTTGGTGTATTAATAGCAGGGGCTATTGAAAACGAAGGTACTATAGTGGCCCCCATGGGTAAGATTGCCTTTGCATCAGGGGATGCAGTGAGGCTCGATATAACAAACGGCGGCCTTATATCAATAGCCATAGAAGAAGAAGTCGCCAGTCAGGTATTGGATCATGAAGGAAACCCAATCACAGATCAAATCTCAAATACAGGCAATATAGATGCAGACGGCGGTGTGGCCATACTCAAGGCTGAAAGCATAACAGATGTCTTTACCAAAGTTATAAACTTAGATGGATATATAACTGCCGATACAGTAGATATAAGTGCAGACGGCACTATTACCCTGGGCAATGGCGGCTATATCAAGGCAAGCGATACAGTTATTAAAGGAGATAAGCTTATACTTGATAGTGAAGAGCATGTGGATGTAGATGTGGATACGCCTAATCGGTCAATCTCATCAGATGTCGCACCTTTCTATTTTTATGGAAACACAACATTCCATAATCTTGAATGTACAATCCCCTGGACCCAGGTGTATTTTGAGCCGGGCATGACCTATACGTTTAAAGATAATCTCAAATTGGAAGTCCCGGATGAAATTTACGCCTCCATATTCCTGCAGTCACAGGAAAAAGGTTCTCCATGGTATATAGATGTACAGTCACCCGAATATCTGCTTCAGAAAATCGTTGTGCAGGATGCCCATAACATAAACCCTGAGAATATATATGCTACACCATCCAGCAATTGGGGCAACAATGTTGGCTGGGACCTTAATACTGTTGTATGGGGCTCAGCCATAGAAGGAAACTGGGTTACAGACGGCAACTGGGTAGGCGGTACCGCGCCTACGAGCCTGGATAATGTACAGTTCGATGATTCAGGCACGGGTGATTCATTGATAGACCAAAGCTGGTCCAATTTTAATGATGATACAATTATGGGTACGTTTGTTATTACAGCTGATTATTCAGGCACCATAAAACTGCAGGCAAAGGACACTCCCACTAATTATTTTATGATGTTAGGAGATTATTCGCAGGCAGGCGGTACGTTTACTTGTGATATATCAGGCGGCAGATTACAAACGGCGAATATGAATATCACAGGGGGTATCTTTAACTGTGGAGACATAATGACCGATTTTAGTACAACACTGGGCACCTATACACAGTCCGGAGGCACTTTTAACGGCGGCTCAACATCTACTTT
>CAYVIU010000100.1:0-722 GCA_964451625.1 uncultured Planctomycetia bacterium
CCTTGATATTCAATGCCCTGGCCCTCTTCAAATCTACGTTGTCCAGGCCTACGCCCACGCGCGAGATAACCTTTAGCGGACTGACTTCCTGAAGCACATCCCCGGACAGGGGTTCGGTCCCCGCGATTAAACCATTGTATTGCCCTTTTTTAAGGATCTTGAAAATCTCATCCCTTGTAAGCCTTCTCTTATAAGGATTTAATGTATATTTTATCCTGTTCTTTTTTAAGGCCTTGAGGGGCCCTTTATCGTATTTGGCAAAAGAGCTTGTTGAAATAAATATCTTCATTTTCCGGCCCCCTTCAGCAATGAGTACTTTTCGTATTCTTCCTTTAACCGCTTGTATTCCCTTTCCTTCTTGTTCAGGAAATGCGAAGTGAGCTTTATCTTCTCTTCCAGCCCTCTCCTGGTAAGGATATACTTTATCTTCTTTGCCTTGCTCGGTTTTGTGGAGAAATTTACTATTTCGATGATGCCTTTTCTGGCAAGCTCTTTCAGGAGGTAGTTTGTCTTGCCAAGGGACATATTGAGCCTCTTGGAAAGAAGCCTCTGGTTAACCGTGGGATTCTGGTCTACTTCCCTCATTATATGGAGGGTATCCTCTTTTATGAAGTCATGTTCATTCATTGAACATTAGTATAGCCCATATAGACTATCTGTGTCAAGGGTTAATTTTAAGCATCTTCAAAAAGTAGGGATTTTGGCTGGATTAAATAGATCTG
>CAYVIU010000100.1:732-5047 GCA_964451625.1 uncultured Planctomycetia bacterium
TTTAGCGATACAAAGTGATTTTGATTTTATTTACCTTTATTTAACCTTCGGCCGCTTTGCCTTGATGAAATTCTGGGCTTTTTTATACCTTTCCGGCGTTCCAATATCAATAAACTTTTCTTTAGTGACATATCCGAAACATTTTCTTGCCGTGATCCCAGGGAATATGTCATATTCTAAAGATGAGGGCTTTCCCGACGGTATAAGTGCCAGTATGCCTCGATTAAAAATGTAGATTCCCACGCTCAGAAAAGTATTTTTTCTGTTCTCCTTCTCGCTGAAACTCACAATTCGGCCTACATCATCTAAGGCAACTGCGCCGTATTCTTTGGAATTTTTTTCTTTAACCAGGGCCAGCGTCAACTCAGACTCTTTAGATTTATGGTATTCCACAAAGTCATTATAGTCCAGAGGACAAAAACAGTCTCCATTCATGACTAAAAAGGAATCGCTTTTAACAAGCCTTTCGGCATTCTTCACCGCACCGGCTGTCCCCAGGAGCTTTTTCTCGGTTGATACCAAAATCTCCACCTCTTTTTTCTTCTCTTTGTAGTAGGTCTCGATAAAATCGCCCATATGGCCTGCACAGAGAATAAATCGCTTGAATCTGAAATCTGCTATATAATCGATAAGTATATCCATGAACGGTTCTTTTCCTACCGCAGCCATGGTTTTGGGCCTGTCGCTCACCGCGGCCTTAAGGCGTTTGCCAAGGCCTCCGCAGAGAATGATTACATCCATATTTTTAGATATAACCTTTGATGGCATAATATAAAATCCCTAAATATTCGTGCAGTATGCCGCGGATATGGCGTAACTTTACACCTCCGTCTCTGTTATAATACCGGCTGTAGAGAATCGGGGTATAAACAATATCTTTAGTCTTCCCCATTTTCTGAAATACAAGTGAGGCACGGCGCATGTTATAAGGAGAGCTCACAATTAATGCTGAATTCCAATTGTGCTCCTTCATAATATTAATGGTACGTTTAACATTCCCAAATGTGCTGTTTGCCTTTTCTTCAAGTATTATATCTTCGCCAGGGATACCCAAAGAAACAGCCAGGGCCTTCATGATTTCAGCTTCCTTAAACTGATAGAGGTATCCTGAAGAAAAGATAATTTTTTCAGCAAAGCCGTTGTTGTACAACTCCACTGCGCGTTTAACCCGTTCCTCATACCCCTGTCCTGCTTTTCCTGATTCTCCCACACCTCCGGCAAAAACAGCAATGCAGTCAGCGGATTCAGGGGGTTCTGATATCTTAAGAGGCTCCCCTGCAAACCACAAAAATGAGGTATGAAATAGCAAGAGATACGCCGCCAGGCCCGTGCCTGCCAGCTTGATAAATCTCCTGCGGGCAGTACGATAAAAACTGATAAAGTTTTCTCTCCATATGATGTCCTTATCATGAATTCTTCTTTTGACGGCCTCTGCAATAAGATCGCTCATTAGCCCGATTCTCTTCTGCCAGCTGTTGTCCCGGGCAGCCCGGATGCGCCTTCTTATGTCTTCCTGATCTGCCCCGCGCTCAACAGCCTTTTTGAGATACCTCGCAAACTCATCGTAATCCTCTCCAATAGCAACCATATCTTCATATCTTTTATTAAATGATCTGATCTCCAGAAGATCTGTAGATACAACGGGTTTTCCAAGTGCCAGATATTCATTCAGCTTGCTGGGGTAAACATTCTTTGTATAATCCGTAATAAGGTACGGGATAATACTGGCCGAGAAGGAGTTGATGTAGCATGGCAAGTCGCTATGTGTTTTATGACCCAGAAAATATATATTTTTCAATGCCGATAAATCTCCGACATCCGTCTGGACAGGCCCCACAAAGACAAATGAATAATCCGGATGATTGCCGGCCAGGCTTTTTATTAAACCCTTATCGATCCATTTATGGACGCCCCCTACATAACCGACGATGGGGTTCTTTATTGATTTTAAATCATCAGGGATCCTTTTTCTCTCTTCACCATTTAGCCTTTTGAAATCATTTATATTAACACCTGAAGGAAATATATGAACGTTGCTGTTATATCTCGCGCAGGAATTATACAGCTCTTTGGCTGTCACAAATACAATATCTGCCTCTTTTAGCAGTTTTTCTTCTGTCCTTTTGACTCTGCCTACCAGGGGTGAATTTGCCGCAAAGTTGTCAACGCAGTGGTATACAGCCAGTTTTTTATCCATACTCTTTAGTAAATCCAGGGTAAGGCCCGTCGGCAAAAATGTCCATATGATAGGGTCACCAAAATCCATGGCCTTCATCCATTTGTTTAAAGTGACCATGATAATGCGCTTATTAATCCAGCGGGCTATTCTCGAATAAGGAAATGGCAGAATAAGCGGTGAAAAAACATAGAGGTTCTCCACCTCTCTTCTTATACCGCTTACCCCCTTAACCCAGTTTATAAACCTTTTTCTAATCCTGGGCAAATCGCGAAGGCCGGGAGCCCTCACACCTGTATTTTCGATAAAAAGGACCCTGTTGCCGTTTCTGGCAAATTCACTCATTATCTCCTGGTGCCCCTGCCATATAAAATCCCAGTCTATACTGGAGATGCAGATTATATTTTCATTTTTAAGCATATATGCCTCTACTCCAAAAACTTTTTAAACTCGTATGCTATTCTTTTAAGAGGGCTTCCCATGATATGCCTTTTTCAGGATATCCACCAGCTTTGGAGCACTGGCCTTAAGGGAATACTGCCGCTCTACCGTTTTCCTGCCTTTAAGAGCGAAATCTTTTCGTAGTCCCGGATTTTCAATCAGGGCTGATAACTTCTCAAACCATTCGTTCTCATCTGATGCTAAAAAGCCGTTTACTCCGTCACGGATAATATCCCGGTTGCCTCCGACTCTTGAAACAACACTAGAGGCCCCTACCGACATATATTGAATTGTTTTGAAGGGTGTCTTGGCCCTTGAGCGTTCATCGTTCGGAAGCGGATATATTCCTATATCTAACTTCTGGAAATTCTCCACTTCCCTCTCCAAGCTCCAGTCCTCATTGATTACGTTTACACCCGGAATATCAAAATTCTCTCCTCCGCCTATTATCCTTAAAGAGAACTCATATTTTCTGGCGAGAGAGCTGAAGACCCCTGCCAGGCCCTTGAGATAATGTAATGTTGTGTGGCTCCCAATCCAGCCTATTGTCGGCTTCGCGCTATCAGGTCCGAAATCTCTTAAGGTGAATCTGTCCATATCGATTGATGTAGGAACAATGCTGACATTATTATTATAAGTCCTGACAAGCTTCTCCATATATTTATTACAGACAATCACATGGCTGCTGAGGTTTAAGATATGGTAGAATTTTTGGGGATATCTTAAATATCTTATAAACCTGTTGCCGCTTCTGAAATTCGGTAAATACACCGCGTCTTCAAAATCGTATATAATGCCTTTTTTGAATTTCGAGAAGATATGTTCCAGGACAGCAGGGCCAAAGGGAAATGCCTCCAAATGTACGAAGATTAAATCGTATTCTGCGGCTCTCGTTATATCAAGAAATCTTTTTACTGAAGCTGACAGAAAATGAAATACTTTTTCGATGCGGCGATGTTTTTGATAGAGAATTTTAAAGAACTCCGGTGAAACAAACGGACGCACTGTACACTCATTGCCATCTTTTCTTAAAATAGGCAGGTACTGCTCCACCCTGTATCTGTTGCTTGCCCCTTCTGTTGGATAGGGAACTATGAATAATACTTTCATCTTCTCAATAACCTCTTATATCCCTCTAAAAGCCTTGCCGGGTTTTTAAAGAGCCGGGGCGCATGCAGGAGGTAATCAAGTGTCCTTGTATGGTGATAGCAAACAGGGCATTTACCTCTTTTTATCTTGCGGCGCGCCTCTTTCGCCTCATCAGATTTCCAGATCTCTGAAAATGCTGCTTCCTTAATGTTCCCCAGCGTCACATTCCATGCACAGCATGGAAAGACTGCTCCATCTGATGCAATCAACGGGCCGTTATACCCGCCGCCAATGCAGGAGAATTCATAAAAACGTTTATTTCCCTTTAAAAACTCTTTCGAGGCGTCCAGATAAAATGGATTGCTCCTGATAAGGTTTTTCGAATCCTGCATAAGGTGTATAATCTTATCTACCATTTCAGAGTAGCTCTGCGCCGTCTGATCATCCAGAAAAGTGTTTTTTAGCGTGGTATAGCCGTAATCTACTGTGCTTGCCGGGTTATAGATTACCCCGTTTATGCCCATCTCCCTTGCCAGATCCGCCATCATGGAAGGATCATGTATGCTCTGGGGAGTTATTGTCGCGCATAAGACAACTCTCGTGTTATAT
>CAYVIU010000101.1:0-5040 GCA_964451625.1 uncultured Planctomycetia bacterium
ACGCTGTTTATTTTTATAGAACCAGATTTACATTAATAGAATACTACAACAAAAAGAACAATGCAAGATAATTTCTTGCAGAATAATCCCTCCGCCTCGGCAGCGCGCCTGCCTGCGCGTTGTAGCGTAACTACAGTAGAACTTCAGTAAGAGCAGGCGCGCTTGTGTCCTCCTCGCCTGTAGAATAAATGAAAGCGTAGCATCGGCTCGGAGTCCACACCGCCTCTGCCACCAGCGTGTAAAACAAGAGTGGCTTCGGCGGTCTGCCGAGCCTTCATGTCCGGATGAGCAAAAAAAGGCAAAATTTTCCGCCGCCAAAATTTTGCTTTTTTTGCAGAAGAAGAAAAGGTGAAAACCTCTTATGTTTGTCCGTTTTAAAAAGCACCTTGTGGGAATTTAGGTATGGGGTGTCGGGAATTTCCTTTTTTATTTTATGAATTCAATCGATTTAATTTCTGATTCCAGTCCTTTTTTATCTATTGCCTTAACTTCGAAGAGGTGTTCACCTCGTTTTAAACGTAAGTTCCGGATTAAGAACCAGCGTCTCATTGAAGGGTAGCTCCATTGGCCGCTATCTATTCTATAGGAGTATTTAAGATTATAACCGTCTTCTTTATCCTTACCTAGCCAAAATAAATAATAGTTCCTTATGTTCCTTAGATATAGCATTTCGGGTGGCGTATTTCCTTCAACTTCAAATTCTATTCTCTTTATACCAGATTCCGCTCCTTCGCTGTCTATGGCTTTGACCTGAAAGACATGATTACCCGGTTCAAGGCCCCGGGAAATTTGAGAGATACTTATCCATCTCATCCTAGTAGGTATGCTCCATTCTTTTTCATCTACCCTGTAGGAGTATTTTAACCTGTAGCCATCTTCTTTGTCTCTCCCTAGCCAGATGAAGTATCTATTCCAGAGATTTCTTAGGTATAACATCTGGGGAGGCTCGTTTACATTATTCACAGTTATGGTTATATCTTTGCCCACGGAGTCGGTTCCGTCGGATACCTCGACATGGAGGATATGCTCGCCTTGCTCCTCATAACCTATTGTATACGGCAAAGATGTAAACCAGCCTGAATAGGTGTATGTAAGGGCATCTCCGTCAGGGTCGGTGGCAAGCTCGATTTCTGCAGCTGTTATGGTATCGCCTTCGTCCTTGGTTAGGGTGTCGGGAATAGCTGATATATCTGGAGGTCTGTTTACATCATGCACGATAATTGTAATTTCTGTAGAATCGGTTAATTCACTATCAGAGACTATGAAAGTTACGCGTATATATGTACCTGCTTGATCATAGTTAGGTATCCAGCTAAATGTAGCTGTACCGTCACCATTATCGATATAGCTAGCACCTGTTGGTACAATTGTCATAGAATGGGTGAGTAGGTCCCCATCTGGATCAGAGGCTGTTACTGTGAATTCAAGGAGTTGCCCCTCATTTACTTCTTTATCACCTATAAAATCTAATATGGGAGGTCTATTTACATTATTTACGGTTATAAAGATATCTTTACCGGCTACATCTGTTCCGTCGGATACATCAACATGTAAAGTATGCGTACCTTGATCATCATAAGTTGTTGTATACGGCAAAAATGTAAGCCAGTCCGAATAGGTGTATGTAAGTGTATCTCGGTCAGGGTCAGTGGCAAGCTCTATCTCTGCAGCTGTTATAGTATCGCCTTCGTTTTTGGTTAGGGTGTCGGGGATAGCTGATATATCTGGAGGCCTGTTTGCAGGATAGATTGTTAAGGTAAATGATTCCTCTGTTCTTGCACCATGAATATCTTCTTCAATAATGATAATATCCGGATATGTTCCTGCCTCTCCTATAGTTGGAGTAAATATTATTTCGGCTGTTCCGTCTGGGTGCCCCGACAAACTGGCAAAATTTGGAAGATTTTCACCGGAAAGCTGCATCATATCACCATCCGGATCATACGAAACTATCGGTACTGTAAGAACCTGTGCCTCATACATTTCCTGATTGCCTATTGGCTCTATAACAGGAGGATTGTTTACTATACCTATATGTATTGCAATTTCTCCCGGTGCCTCTACAACATCACTCCAGTATTCAGTCTGATTATGCAATGCAACAAATTTGACCCTGTCACCTTCGGAAATAATAAAGTGCTCTTCACCATTTGAATCTGTTTTACAGTATCCGCAATCCATCCAGTATGATTCAAAAGGATAAGGTTCGTCATTTTCATAAAAAGGAAAAACGTCAACGCCTTCCAAACGGAAGCCGTTTTCTAACACTCTGACAACGGTAGGCTGAATAGAAGGTTGCACTACATCAATATGTACCTCTATCGAAACCTCATGTTCTCCGTCCGAGACAGTAAATGTTATGTCATACGGGCCAATCTGTGAAAGCGCAGGAATCCAATCCAAATAACCCATGTGCCTATCGCTGTGGCTCCATTCTCGGAATGATGCACCTTCCGGTAATTCCGGTGCTATAAATGTAAGGCTATCCCCTTCAGGGTCACGAGCAGTTATAGCTAGTTCTGAAAAAAAGCATGCTTCCATTTGTTGGGGATCAATAGAATCAAATGCGGGGGGCTCGTTTACATTTAAAACAGAAATTAAAATTGTTTCGGCAATCTCATATTCTCCATCAGAAACGGTAAATATTACGCTGTAATCTCCCTCTTGTTCAAATGTGGGCGTCCAGTCAAAAATATGGGTTTGATTATTAAAGTTTGCTCCTTCAGGTAAACTAGATACAGAATAAACTAAGCTATCGTCATCTGGATCGGAAGCGTGGATTCTAAAAGCAAGATGTTCACCTTCATCTATTTCCTTATTCCCTATGGGATCGAGCTCCGGTGGTTGATTGTTATCGTTTAAGACCCTGATGTTAACGCCCATCAAATCTAAGCTATTACCATCTGAGGCAGTAAAGTATACTTTATAGTCGCCTTGCTGATTGTAATCCGGATTCCAGCTGAATGTCTGCGTTTGAGGATCGAATACAGCATCTCTGGGAAGGTTTAATGCGTTGTACATTACCAACTCGTTTTCAAAATCAGTAGCATTAATAACAAATTCTAAATCCTCTCCTTCATGGATTACTTTATCTCCGGTTTGAATAAATTCAGGAGGGTTATTAAAAACTGGAAGTACTGCGAGCCTAATTTGCCTGTGACTTGGCTCGCTCGGGGCTTGATAATTGTTATGCCACACAATTTTGTCTCCCCATATTGCAGGAGATAAACACACGTCTGCGTAATTTTCGTAATCCGGAGAAGGCTGCGTATGCGTAATCCTTATTTCTGTCTCTGCTATTAAATCATAGACAAAAACATCAGATGAGTTAATTAGCCAGCCTTGTGAATATCTAGGATCTTCGTAAACTAATCTCTGATTCCAAAAACAATCGCCCTGGAAACGCGGAGAGAGCATGCCTCCGGGTGTATATATCCTTTTTAGTGCAAGTCCCTCATTTAAGCCCGTTATAATATTGTAACAGTACATGTTCTCGTCTTCTGCGAAGAGAATTTTATTTCCATACAAGGCCCCCAAACCTATTCCATCAAGCTGTCGTTCTTTCCCATTCGATATAGTATGTAAATAAGTGCCATTATGATTCCAGACTACATTGTCGCCCCAGATCTTTGGTCTTAAACCAGTGCTAGATCTAACAGGTGCTACACATATTTCTTCCTGTCTTGATATATCATATAAATATACGTCGTAGCCTACACCCGGTATTAAAGCTGAATAAACTATTTTGTCACTGCTAACGTTAAGTCCATTGATATTTTGCAGTGCAGTTTGAACAAAATTCGTAGTGCCGTGTTCTATATCGTAAATATCTATGCCGTTCTGGCATCCTAACACAACCTTGTTATCCCTCATAGCATACCTATCGCCTGATCGGCTGCCACCTATTTGTGTTACCGTATGTTCAGATATATTACACAAATACAAAGCTCCGGCATCCCAATTGTAAAAAACAATATAATCTTCCCATATGTATAATTGTTCCGCCTGGGGACCATAATCATCTATTAATACGGCTTCTTCCGGCTCTTCTGACAATACCATTATTCGTGTTACCATATAATCTTCATAAGTGCCATCTGAAACCCTGAATATGCATGTATTATAACCGATGTCATTATTTGTCGGTATCCATTCCAACGTAGCCGCATCTCTATCAAAAGTTGCTCCTGCAGGAATAAGAATGGCCTCATATTCAAATTGCCCATTAGGCATTTCAGGATCATCCTCATCAATGGCAGTTAAAACAAGGGTATATTCTTCGCCAATATATGCAGGTTCTTTTGTAAATTTATTAAAAACCGGCGGGGAATTAATATTGTCGACCTTTACTTCTATCTTATACCACAAAGAGTTTGAATCAAGACCTATAACCTTCACCCCCAGTAGATAATCTCCGTCTTCGATTAAAGATGTATCCCAACTTCCTATAACGTCATTAACAATTTGATCTCCTAAAAAATAAGATGATAGAAGCGTTTTCTGGTCGGGAAGATCCTTATGCCAGTAATATAATTCGTAGCCGCTTAATTGCGTCCCGTATATACTACCTATGATATTAACATAACTGTGCACAAAGTCGTCTTTACCGGGATTAGAAATATATCCCATAATTGGAAATGTGTCTAAGGAGACGGCATTATATGCATTTAATCTTCCATAACCAAAGTGTGCGTCAAAACCGGGTGAACCTAAATCATCGACAGTTATTCTGAGAGCTTGCTGTACTTCGAAACTATTAAACTCTGGGTGTCGCGAAAGTACTAATGCGGCAGTTCCTGCCACATGGGGACATGCCATGGATGTGCCATTTGACCAATAGTAATCTCCATCAACGATATGATCCCCATCTCCATACATGTCAGTGCCTTCTGCTCGCAGAGAAAGTATTTCTTGTCCAGGAGCGGCTATATCTATCAGGTCTCCATAGTTAGAGAAAGAGCACTTCTCATCATTGGGAGTAGAAGCAGAAATTGCCATCACCGTATCAATGTTTGCTGGTATAAAACCTGACACATCAGC
>CAYVIU010000102.1:0-5027 GCA_964451625.1 uncultured Planctomycetia bacterium
TTTTTCTTGCCTCGCCTAATGATATTAAAAGCTTAAGAACTAGCGGCGTTCCTAAGATCAATCCGAGGCCTATGCCCGTCAGTACCTCACCTGCGGAGGGGGGAAGGAAGAAAGTAACGAAGAGTGCAAAAATTAAGCCGGGTAAGAGCTATGTTTGGCATCCTGATCATGGAACAGGGAAAGTCATAAAGGGAAGCCGCTTAGATGGCGCGGATACGAGAATTATAGTTGAGTTTTATGATGACTACGATTGTTCGTACGAGATAGAGCTTACCCCTGCTTCAGTAGTTTTGGGCAAACTCTTTCTTGCCACGCCTAACGATATCGCGAGCTTGACAATTGGCGACATCCCTCAGACGGATGAATCAGCTGAAGAAAGAAAAGTTGAAGCCGATGAGAAGTTAGCACAAGAGGCCAGAAGGCTTATTGAAATAAATGAGGCCCTTTCCCTTATACGACGCGTCTTTATTCACCAGGACGACTGGTTGCTTATTAAACAAGCAGCTGCCGGGAGACTTGCAGAAGTTGAGGGTTTCCATAAACGCGCACGGGATGCTATGGAATTATATCGTATACGGTTACATAATCGCTCGGAAGGACAGTATTCTCTGGAAAATATGACAGTCATGGAGCGTTTTTGGCTGCCTCGCATTTTTTGGCCTGTTATCAAAGAATATTCATGGCGTATTGTGAACATCCGAAAGAATATAGAAAAACATCATGCTAGAGTCGCCACTATTCTTGAAGAGAAGCTGGATCATCGAGGGATGCTCTCAGATGATTATATAGATCGTATTATTGCTAAGCAAAGAACATGGCAAAGAGCACCATTTATAAGAAAATTACAGAACAGAGGGTTAAGCGATGAAATGATAGAGCAAATGCTCCGGTACGCAATTCCTGTTGTTGAAATTGTTTTAAAACAAGCAATCAATAAATTGCGTGAAAAATACCCCGATCAACCTTTTCCGGAGGTCAACCCAAGGCCGATAGCTAAGTGCACCTCGCCTGCGGAGGGGAAGGAAGAGGAGCATCTGGGAGATTTTGAGGAGATAGCAGAAGTAGTGCCGAGACTGGATCATGAAGGCAAGCAGCATCATAGAAGGAATAGGGTCTGCCGCGCAACCATTGGCCCGGCAGTACCGTGTGATATTACCAAAGCGCGATTATTGTTGGTTTACCAGGAACCCGGTTACCTTCAAAATGAAGATGAGTCGAAACCTTCCCTAAGAGGAGTTGAAGGAGAATGTGTTAGAAGCGATAAGGAGGGCCACCACTTTGAAGTTGTGCCTCCTGCAGGAATTGATAATTATTCTCTTGCATTTCTTGATGGTAAGGGAGGAAGGCATGATATGGAACGCCGGATTCATGCAGATTTTCCATCGGCAGTTTCTGAGCTGCGCGGAGACGCTATTGATGTATGGGTGCCTGCCAAGTCGCCATTTGCTGAAGATGCTTCTTCGTCAGAGGAAACAGTGCCTCGGTCTTATAAGATAGAAGAATCTTTTTTAAGGATATCTCCAAATGTAGCAAAAGTTGTGAGTGGTAGATTTGTAATGGCTGAACTTAGCGCAGGGCAGCAGCTTGTAATAAGGGATGCCGTAGGCACCTCCAGCGTAATCCTGCGCGGATGGAAGAAAAAAAGAGGGTATGTGTATGGGCTAATAAACATATTTCCGGAACGGAGCGATTCCTTTCATAAACAAATTCCGGCTGCTTTTATCAAATTTGCCGAAAATGACCTGAGATCTGTCGAGATCTATGTAGACAGCCTTGCGCAGTTCAGGGAACAGATAATGCCGGCTATAAGAGGATGCCTATCTGTATTTAAAGATAAAGGTACAGAGGTAGTAACCAATCCAGCTAAAAACATATGGCGCGTAAGCTCAAATCCAAAACTGCCGGTTGAGCTTAACGTAACAGTTACACCCGAATGTTTTATTTCAGAAGAGATATATATTCCCGGTGAAGAAGGGGAATTTGTAACAAGAAGGCAAAAGTGGTGGGACGAAAACGAAAAACGAGTCCGTAAATCCGGCCAGATAACCTGGAGGCGTAAAGATCTTCAGGTTGGTAAAAAATATGCAGGAACTGATGTAATCATAAAACCATTCGATGGGGTAAGTAGAGATTCAGGCATTATTGTATGCGACGCTGACGGCAAAGAATTACTCTCCTACAATGCCTCTACGGGCCAGGTGATCCGCACCTCGCCTACGGACGCTGGGTTGGCTGAAAGGCCCGATGTAGAAATGCGGACCTCGCCAATGTCACCGGATGAGATAAAAGCCGAACATCTTAAAAAACTTGTCGAAAAAGAAACAAGCCTTGAGTGCAAATTTCCAAATATAGATATAGAAAAAAGCCTCGCATATCTCTGCGAACATTTTTATCAATTATATCCTCAAGAAACCAAAGAAGCCTTAAAATTTGTTATAGCGCAAATGGAACTAGCCGGTCGGGAGGACGATCTCCATAACGCACTCATGCATTTAAACAATGCTGGAATTTGGCTGGAGAAGGCCGCAGTTAGCGTTATGCCAAAAATTAAACAAATGCGAGCTGCCCAAATCTCATATACTAATTTTTTACATGTCCAGGAGAAAATAGCAAGATTATTGTTTCTTGAAGGAAATGAGTTTCATTCGGCAAGCAGGGAGCGCGAGATGGAAGTTTCGTATCCATACCCAAGGTTACATAAATTTTTATTAAAAGGCCTTTCCATAGTTGACGAAAAGATTAAAATACTAGCGGAAACTGACAATCTCTGCTTTATGAGCCCTCCCATGAAATGGACCGATGGAAACAGTGAAATGATAATCAGCTCCTGGGGAGATTTAGCCCTTGCCATTCAATCTTTAGTAGATACAATACATGATTATCCATATATACTGGGCAGTTCAGATGATGCAACATTGAGCGATGATTGGGAAGCTTATGTGGATTTCCCCATTCAAGAGATGCACACGCTTATTGATAGAGTATTAAAAAAATCTTTTACTGGGGACGTTACGAGACAGATGCATATATATTGCCAATTAGACAGGGTTCTCGATATTCTGGACTTGATCGGCAGAAGAATGTATTCTGTAGAACATGTTTTAGGTATTGCAATAAATCAGTTTCAAAAAATGATTATTAAAGCCCCGAACGCAAAGGCAATATTAGAGGCGATAGGATTGGGGTACTATAGAGAAGAAGTTAACTCGATGGGCAGGAGGTTTCCTGTATTCATCCGATTGGTGAATAAATTAAAATATGAATTCAAGCGTTGTGAAGAATATAAAGCAGTAGTAACAATTGCCGCAGGAGAAATAGAGAGATTAGAAAATGCTTTGGTACAATTAGATAGTGAAGCTATGAACCAATATCCTCAAGACGAAGTAAGCGAAGTTAGAAAAAGAACAGTTTTAATTTTAAAGATATTTCGTAATGTCAGGAATTCTGCCCAGCAGATGATCGATAAAGAAGTTTTTAGGGACCAAAGGCTTATACATGCGGGAGTAAAGCGTATTACGGATAAAAGATGCGTTGAAATTGAAGTACAAGGGGGATACACGCTTAGGATTGTAGATGGCGATAGGCCTGCTAGTGTAGCTAGGAGGATAAATACTCAATTGGCCATTTTGGGAATTGAGTGTAAAAGGGGTAAGTCTGCCAGAAATATATTTTATGGACGCATAACCTATGTAATACTTAAGTGCGGAGAAAAAGAAGAGAAATTATACATAGAGCCGTTAACAAGTGTTGAAGAAATTGCCAATATGCTTGATAGGCTTCTTGACCCACGTACCTCGCCTACAGTAGAGGTAAGAGAAGTGAGGAAGGGGCAAACAAGACTTGAGGCAGCCCTCTTGGGATTGCGGGATGCTGCTGCGGATAGATATGATGCTCAGCTTAAAATGCTGGAAGCAGAAACCGCTTATAAGCCTGCAAGACCGCAAGCCCTGATTATTCATGCAGAGCCGTTTTTAAAAAGCGGAGCCCTTGTGGATCTAGAAGACACAATCAAGGCCGTTTCAGCAGAGAACCATATATTGCATAATGGAAAGATTGCAATAATTGCCAGGATAGAAGAAAACGGAATTATATTACGTGATAAAATTAAAGCTGTCAGCGAGAATATAGAAGTGGACATAGAAGTACTGCCTGGATATGGAATCGCTGAATTAGAGACCATGATAGGCCGTCTGAGAGCAGAAGGGTATGATATGTTGGGAATTATAAAAGGCATGACTTATGAAAGGGCAAGGCTGGAACGTTTAAGGACACCTGTAATTATAATGCCTACCCAAAGGGCGATATACTCATTTGCCCAGGCCGTGAGGGCTGCTATTGACATTAAGACAGATGAAGGAAGAGCCAGCTGGATTCATACCTTGCCGCCGGCGAGGTCTCTTGAGGATATCCGCATACAGCAATTCCAGGAATACCTCAGTAGCCTGCAAGCCCTTGTAAGGGCATAAAAAAATACTTGACAATAATATGCTTGATATGATACAATTCAATCCTGCGTAATAATGCAGGCCGATTGAGAGGGCAGGCTAAAGCCTGCCCTACAATTTACCGGATAAAAAAGAGAAAATAAATGAAGACGTATCTAGCGACAGATAAAGAAGTTAAGACAAAATGGTTCATAGTGGATGCCAAGGGCAAGGTCCTCGGCAGACTCGCTACCCAGATTGCGTCTATTTTAAAGGGTAAGCACAAAACGATGATTACCCCTAATGTGGATACCGGAGATGCCGTTGTAGTCATAAACGCCAAAGACATAATAGTCACCGGCAAGAAGATGCAGGAGAAGCAGTATAAGCATTTTTCAGGATACCCGAGCGGTTTGAGGCTTACGAGCCTGGAAACAATGTTAAGGAAAAAACCCGAACAGGTCATAAGAATAGCAGTAAAAGGAATGTTGCCTAAAAATAAACTCGGCGCGCAGATGATAAAAAAATTAAAGGTGTACGCTGACGATAAACACGATCAGGCTGCTCAAAAACCCAAGGAGCTAAAATTAAATGGTTAAGGAT